>JACMOY010000135.1 GCA_014377795.1 Actinomycetota bacterium
CGGGCCGCCCCCCCCCGCAGGGGGGGGGCGGGGCCCGCCGCGGTGGGCGGCCGGCCGGGGCGGGAGGCCAGGAAGCAGCGCCGCCGCGACGGCCGCGAGGCCGGCCGCCGCAAGCCGACCATCACCGAGTCCGAGTTCCTGGCCCGCCGCGAGAGCGTCCAGCGGGCGATGGTCGTGCGCGAGAGCGCGGGCCGCACCCAGATCGCCGTGCTCGAGGACGGCGTCCTGGTCGAGCACTACGTCGCCAACGAGACCAACGCCTCGATGATCGGCAACGTCTACCTCGGCCGGGTGCAGAACGTGCTGCCGAGCATGGAGGCCGCGTTCGTCGACATCGGGAAGGGGCGCAACGCCGTCCTGTACGCCGGTGAGGTCAACTGGGACGCGGCCGGCCTCGACGGCCAGCCGCGGCGCATCGAGACCGCGCTGAAGTCCGGCGACACCGTGCTGGTCCAGGTCACCAAGGACCCGATGGGTCACAAGGGTGCGCGACTGACCAGCCAGGTCTCGCTGCCCGGTCGCTACCTGGTCTACGTGCCGAACAGCTCGATGACGGGGATCAGCCGCAAGCTGCCCGACACCGAGCGGTCGCGGCTCAAGCGGATCCTGAAGGCGGTCGTGCCCGAGAAGGCGGGCGTCATCGTGCGCACCGCCGCCGAGGGGGCCAGCGAGGACGAGCTGGGCCAGGACGTCGAGCGCCTGACCGCCCAGTGGGCTGAGATCGATAAGAAGGCAGCCTCATCCTCGGGTGGCGCCGCGCCCAAGCTGCTGTACGGCGAGCCCGACCTGACCATCCGGGTCGTCCGCGACGTGTTCAACGAGGACTTCACCTCGCTGGTCGTCAGCGGCGAGGGCGCCTGGGGCGTCGTCCAGCCCTACCTGCGCAACGTCGCGCCGGACCTCGCCGACCGGGTCACCCGGTGGACGTCGGACGCCGACGTGTTCGCCGAGCACCGGATCGACGAGCAGCTGCTCAAGGCGATGGACCGCAAGGTCTGGCTGCCCAGCGGCGGCTCGCTGGTGATCGACCGCACCGAGGCGATGACCGTCGTCGACGTCAACACCGGCAAGTTCACCGGCTCGGGCGGCAACCTCGAGGAGACGGTCACCCGCAACAACCTCGAGGCCGCCGAGGAGGTCGTGCGCCAGCTTCGGCTGCGAGACATCGGCGGGATCATCGTCGTCGACTTCATCGACATGGTGCTCGAGGGCAACCGCGACCTGGTGCTGCGCCGGCTGCTCGAGTGCCTGGGCCGTGACCGCACCAAGCACCAGGTGGCCGAGGTCACCTCGCTCGGCCTGGTCCAGATGACCCGCAAGCGGGTCGGCCAGGGACTGCTCGAGGTCTTCAGCGAGCCCTGCGAGCACTGCCAGGGACGCGGGGTCGTGATCCACGCCGAGCCGGTCGACCGTCGCTCGGGCGACAGCGGGTCCGGCGGCCAGGCGCCGGCCGAGTCCGGCGGCCAGGGTCGCTCCGAGGGGGGGTCCTCGCGTCGAGGCCGCGGTGGCCGCGGCAGCGAGCCCGCCGCGCCGCCCGAGCCGGCGCCGGTGCGCCAGCCGATCCCGGCCGGCTTCATGGCCTCGCTGGTGCACCACGACACGCCGGCCTCGCCGACGGGCGTCGAGCAGCCCAGCAGCATCGAGCCCGCCGACGAGCCGGTCGAGCAGCCTGCGGTGGCGGTCGTCGAGCCCGACGTCCAGCCGCAGGTCCAGCTCGACATCCAGCCAGACGTCCAGCCAGACGTCGAGCCGGACGTCGAGCCCGCCCGCCCGGCCCGGCGACGTCGCCGCGCGTCGGCACCATCGGGTCCGCCGATCGTGCACGACTGAGCTGCACCCGCGAGGCCCGCAACGGGGCGACGGGCGTCAGCAGTGACGCGCCGTTGCCCCGGCGGCGTCGGGGTGGGGGCGGGAGGAGCCCCGTTTGACCCGCCACCGCGCCGGTCCGTACCCTGAAGCCCGGCGCGGCAAGTCGCGCCTGCCCGGGTGCCACCGGTCACGGCCAGAGCCGTGCTCGACGACCCGCGCCCGCTGGCCCCGGTTCGACCCGAAGAGAGTGAGTTCGACGTGTACGCGATCGTCCGTGCAGGCGGCCGTCAGGAGAAGGTGTCCGTCGGCGACGTCCTGGTCATCGACAAGGTGACCGGCAAGGCCGGCGACACCGTCGAGCTGGCCGCGGTGCTGCTGGTCGACGGGACGTCGATCACCACCGACGCCGACGCCCTGGCCAAGGCCTCGGTCACCGTCGAGGTCGTCGAGCCCTTCAAGGGCCCGAAGATCACGATCATGAAGTTCAAGAACAAGACGGGTTACCGCAAGCGTCAGGGACACCGTCAGCACCTGACCAAGGTCAAGGTCACCGCCATCTCGGCCTGACCCCCAGAAGGCCGGGCACCCGGCCCGAACAGCACGAGGCCGAACGGCTTCCCGGACAAGGCAGGCAAGGGCACATGGCACACAAGAAGGGCGCGTCCTCGACGCGCAACGGTCGCGACAGCAACGCCCAGCGCCTGGGCGTGAAGCGCTTCGGCGGTCAGGTCGTCGGCGCCGGCGAGATCATCGTGCGCCAGCGCGGCACCCACTTCCACCCCGGTGACGGCGTCGGTCGCGGTGGCGACGACACGCTGTTCGCCCTGGTCCGGGGCGCGGTCACGTTCGGCATGAAGAAGGGTCGCAAGACCATCAGCGTGCTGCCGCCCGTCTGAGCGGTCCCGCACCACCCGGCGACCACGCGGTCGCCGCACCAAGCTCTCGCGGGGGGGTGGGCCACCACGGCCCACCCCCTCGCGCCGTTCCTGCCCGCTCCGGAGGCTGCTCATGGCGTCGTTCGTCGATCACGTCCTGCTGCACGTCGCCGGCGGCGCGGGCGGTCATGGCTGCGCATCCGTGCACCGCGAGAAGTTCAAGCCCCTGGGCGGGCCGGACGGCGGCAACGGCGGTCACGGCGGTGACGTCGTCCTGGTGGTCGACTCCAGCACGACCACGCTGCTGGACTACCACCACACCCCGCACCGGCGCGGCACCAACGGCAAGCCCGGCATGGGCGGGCACCGCACCGGCGTCGAGGGAACCGACGTCGTCCTGACCGTGCCGGACGGCACCGTCGTCAAGGACGCCGACGGCACGGTCCTGGCCGACCTGGTCGGTGAGGGCACCCGGTACGTCGTCGCGCGGGGCGGGCGTGGTGGCCTCGGCAACGCGGCCCTGGCCTCCAACCGCCGCAAGGCCCCGGGCTTCGCGCTGCTCGGTGAGCCGGGTGAGGGCGGCGACATCGCCCTGGAGCTCAAGTCCCTCGCCGACGTCGCGCTGGTCGGCTACCCCAGCGCCGGCAAGTCCAGCCTGGTCGCGGCGATGTCGGCGGCCCGGCCCAAGATCGCCGACTACCCGTTCACGACGCTGGTGCCCAACCTCGGCGTCGTGCAGTCCGGCGACGTGCGGTTCACCATCGCCGACGTCCCCGGCCTGATCCCGGGAGCCAGCGAGGGCAAGGGCCTGGGGCTGGAGTTCCTGCGGCACGTCGAGCGCTGCTCGGTGCTGGTGCATGTGATCGACTGCGCCACCCTCGAGGCCGACCGCGACCCGGTGTCCGACCTGGACGTCATCGAGGCCGAGCTCGCGGCCTACACCGCCGACGAGACCCTCGGTGGTCGGCCACTGGCCGACCGGCCGCGGATGGTCGTGCTGAACAAGTCCGACGTCCCGGACGCCGTCGACCTCGCCGAGCTCGTACTGCCCGAGCTGCAGGCGCGCGGGCTGCCCGTCCACGTGGTGTCCGCCGCGTCCCACGCCGGGTTGCGCGAGCTCGGGTTCGCGATGGGCGCCCTCGTGCAGGCGGCCCGCGCCGCCGCGGCCACCAAGGTCGCCCCCCGGGTGATCCTGCGGCCCAAGGCGATCGACGACTCCGGCTTCGACGTCCGCGCCGAGAACGACCCCGAGGGTGGCGGCACCCGGTTCCGCATCACCGGCGTGCGGCCGGTGCGCTGGGTGCGCCAGACCGACTTCACCAACGAGGAGGCCATCGGCTACCTCGCCGACCGGCTGGCCCGGCTCGGGGTCGAGGAGGCCCTGTTCAAGGCGGGCGCCACACCGGGCGCCGAGGTGCTGATCGGCACGGGCGAGGACGCGGTCTCCTTCGACTGGGAGCCGACGATGGCCGCAGGGGCCGAGCTGCTGGCGGGTCCGCGGGGCACGGACCGCCGCCTGGTCGAGGAGGACCGGCCCACCCGCGAGCAGAAGCGCGCTGACTACGAGTCCCGCCGGGTGGCGCGCACCGTCGCCCGCGACGAGCTCGTCGCCGACCGCAAGGCCGGCCACTGGGCCACGCCCGACGACGTCGACCCCGCCTGAGCGGTCGCCGCACCATGACTACCCGGGCCCGGGGCTCGCGCGCCGACCTCAGCACGGCCGCGCGCCTGGTCGTGAAGGTCGGCTCGAGCTCGCTCACGACGTCGGACGGCGGCCTGGACCACGCGCGGGTCACCGCGCTGGTCGAGGTGCTCGCGGCCCATCGGAGGACCGGCGTGGACGTCGTGCTGGTCAGCTCAGGGGCGATCGCCGCCGGCCTGGGTCCGCTCGGCCTGACCCGCCGCCCGCGCGACCTCGCCACCCAGCAGGCCGCAGCCAGCGTGGGGCAGGGGCTGCTGGTGGCGCGCTACACGGCGGCCTTCGGTCGGCACGCGACGCCGGTCGGCCAGGTGCTGCTCACCGCAGAGGACGTCATCCCACGCGGTCACTACGCCAACGCCCGTCGGACCCTGGACCGGCTGCTCGGGCTGCGGGTCGTGCCGGTCGTCAATGAGAACGACACGGTCGCCACCGACGAGATCCGGTTCGGTGACAACGACCGCCTCGCGGCACTGGTGGCGCACCTGGTGCAGGCCGACGCGCTGCTGCTGCTCACCGACGTCGACGCCCTGTACGACGGTCCTCCGTCCCGGCCCGGTGCCCGCCGGCTGCCCGCCGTCCTCGGCCCCGCCGACCTGGACGGCGTGCGGCTGGGTGCCAGCGGCAGCGCCTTGGGCACCGGGGGCATGGCGAGCAAGGTGCAGGCCGCGGCCATCGCCACCGGTGCCGGCATCGCCACCTGGCTGACCAGCGCCGACCTCGCCGGCGAGGTGCTCTCGGGCGCCGACGTCGGCACCTGGTTCGCCGCGACGGGTGCGCGGCGCACCAGCCGACTGCTGTGGTTGGCGCACGCGACCCGACCGCGGGGGCGGCTCGTGCTCGACCCCGGGGCGGTGCGGGCCCTGCTCGAGCGCGGCTCGTCGCTGCTGCCGGCGGGTGTCACGGCCGTCGAGGGTGACTTCGCGACCGGCGACCCGGTCGACCTGTGTGACGAAAACGGCCACGCGGTGGCCCGTGGGCTGGTGAACTATGCAGCACAGGAGATCCCGGGTCTGCTGGGTCGTTCCACTCGTGACCTGGCCCGAGAGCTCGGGCCCGCCTACGAGCGGGAGCTGGTGCACCGGGACGACCTGGTGCTCCTGAGACGGTGACGGTGACGGAGGCACGGCAGTGGGGGAGGAGCGCGTGGTGCTGACCACCCCGCCGCTGTGGCACGTCACGCTGACGATGTCCGGCCCCGCCGTGCCGATCGAGCGGCTGCGCGCCGCTCTGGCCCGCCTGGTGCACGAGCGGCCCTTCCTGCTCTCGATCCGGTACGCCGTTGACCGCGCCGAGCTGCGCTTCTGGGACGAGGCCGAGGACGTCGACGACGTGGCTGCCCTGGCACTGCGGCTGTGGGGCGACCACCGCGACAGTGCCGGCCTGCCGTCCTGGGGTGTGGTGGGCCTCGAGGTGCTCGACCGGGTGACCATGCAGCGTCGGGGTACCGACCGCGCGCTCAGCCCGTTGGTCGCGGCGGGTGTCGCGCCGTTGTGAGCGCGCCTACCGTTGGCGCATGACCACGACGCTGCCCACCGACGTCCAGCCGACCTCGACGCAGGACACTGCGCTGCGGGCCGACGTCCTTGCGGCGTGCGGCCGGGCGCGTGAGGCAGCGCGCGCCGTCCGTCCCCTGACCCGTGGGGCGAAGGACGCGCTGCTGCTCGCGATGGCAGCGGCGCTGGACGCCGCGGTCGACGAGGTCGTGGCGGCCAACGCGACAGACCTCGAGGTCGCCGCCCGTGCGCAGACGCGCGAGTCGCTGATCGACCGGTTGCGCCTGGACGCCGGGCGACTGGCCGCGTCGGCCCAGGGCCTGCGCGAGCTGGCCGCGCTGCCCGACCCGGTGGGCGAGGTGGTGCGCGGCCAGCGGCTGGCGAACGGGCTCGAGGTGCGTCAGACCCGGGTGCCGATGGGCGTGGTCGCGATGGTCTACGAGGCTCGTCCCAACGTGACCGTGGACGCGGCTGGTCTGGCCCTCAAGAGCGGCAACGCGGTCGTGCTGCGCGGCGGGGCCGCGGCGGCGCAGACCAACCGCGCCCTGGTGCGCGTGCTGCGCACCGTCCTGGTCGAGCGGGGGCTGCCGGCGGACGCCGTCGTGCTGCTCGACCAGGGTGGTCGCGCTGCCGTGCGCCACCTGATGACCGCCCGCGGCTACGTGGACGTGCTGATCCCGCGCGGGGGAGCCGAGCTGATCACCGCCGTGGTCGAGGGCTCGACGGTGCCGGTGATCGAGACCGGGATCGGCATCTGCCACGTGTACGTCGACGCGTCGGCCGACCTCGACCGGGCCGTCGCGATCACGGTGAACTCCAAGACCCACCGACCCGGGGTGTGCAACGCGGCCGAGACGCTGCTGGTGCACCGGGACGTCGCCGGACCGTTCCTGCGGCGCGCGCTGCCGGCGCTGGACGCCGCCGGGGTGCGGCTGCACGTCGATGCCGCGACCGGGGCACTGGCGGCCGACGCCGGGGTGGCCATCACGCCCGCGGACGACGCGGACTGGGGAGCCGAGTACCTCTCGCTGGACCTCGCTGTCGCCGTCGTGGACGACCTGGACGCGGCGCTGGCGCACATCCGCCGGTGGGGCAGCGGGCACACCGAGGCGATCGTGACGCAGGACCAGTCGGCGGCTCGGGCCTTCGTCGCCGGGGTCGACGCGGCCGCGGTCATGGTCAACGCCTCGACGCGGTTCACCGACGGCGGCGAGCTGGGGCTGGGTGCCGAGATCGGCATCTCGACCCAGAAGCTGCACGCCCGCGGCCCGATGGGACTGGCCGAGCTGACCACCACGACCTGGGTCGTCACCGGCGAGGGTCACGTCCGCAGCTGAGGGCGCGCACCCCCGGTCGGGACGACCCCGAGGGCCGTGTACTGTTCCACCCAGATCCCCAACCACGGACGGTTCCACTGCAGTCGGCTTCGGTCGGCGGGCGAAGTTGACCGGCCTGACGTGGATCAGCTAGGTTAGGGCAGTTGCCCCGGGCGAGGACCTCACGGTCCGAGCGGGTGTGCGTGTGGTCTTTGAGAACTCAACAGCGTGCCGTTTTGTTGATGCCATTGTTTTGATGGTGTTGTTTTGTGCATCCTGTTGTGGGGTGTTGTTGTGCCAGTTTTCATTGTTTATCGATGGAGAGTTTGATCCTGGC
>JACMOY010000136.1 GCA_014377795.1 Actinomycetota bacterium
ACGTCGTCTGGGGCTGCCGCAGACCGGCCCCGGATCGGTCGCCCGGTTCGGCCGCCGGTTCGTCGCGCTGGCCATCGACTGGTCGCTGAGCCTGCTGATCGCGCGCGGACTGGCCCACGGCAACGAGTGGGCCACGCTCGTCGTGTTCACCCTCGAGAACGCGCTGCTGGTGGCCACGACCGGACACAGTGTCGGTCACCGGGTCATGCGCATCCGCGTCACCCGGCTGGACGGCGGCGCGCCGGGCCTGCTGCGCGGCGTCGGGCGGTCGGTGCTGCTGGCGCTGGCCGTGCCGGCACTGGTGTGGGACCGCGACCAGCGCGGCCTGCACGACCGGTTCATGGGGACCGTGCTGCTGCGCTCTCAGCAGTGACCACCTGACGCCGGCGTCAGCGCCTCGTCCTGCGCGGTCGCGTTGTGCTCCTGGACGGCCCGGGCCGCGTTGGCGAGGGCACCGTCCTGCAGCAGGGCGTCAGCGCGCCGCACCCAGATGCCCATGACCCGCATCGCGACCCGCGTGCCCACCAGCTCGTTCATCGCCGTCTCCTCGCCTCGACTGCCTCCAGCACAGTGGCTAGGGGTTTCGCCTGCGTGACGGCAGGTGAACTGTGCGAGAACAGGACGAGGCGACGACAGGGGTCAGCGGCCCCGCATGCCCCGGCGATCGGGGCGGGCCCGCATCGGGTCGACGCCCTTGGGCACCGGCGGCTTGGCCGCGCCCAGCGCCTTGAGCCGCTTGTTGACCGCGCTGGCCTCGGCCTTGGTCAGGGTCGGGCGTATCCGCTGGATCTTGCCGGCCAGCTTGCGCACCGGCACCTCGCCCTCGGCGCTGCCCACGCGCAGCAGGTGCACCGGCACGTTGGGCAGAACGCGGGTGATCCGCTTGCGCTCGGCCTCGCCGAGGCGCGTCGCGCGGGCGGTCGGCCCCTCGAGCACCAGGACGACGCCAGGGCGGCCGATGGCGCGGAACACCATCGCCGCGGAGCTCATGTCGCCGGGCCGGGTCGCTTCGACGGCGACCGGCTGCTGCTCGTGGTACCAGCCGCGGCGCAGGGCTCCCAGCGCCGCCCCGCCGCCGCCGGTCTGGCCCTCCAGCTGGCGATAGGCGGCCCGCTCGGCGCGCCGGGCCATCACCAGCCCGGCCGCCAGACCCGCCAGTGGGGTGCCCACGATGCCGAGGTACAGCGGGTGGCCGACCAAGAAGCCGATGGCCACCATCACGACCTCGGCGAGCACGAAGGCGCCGAGCATCCACCAGGTGATCGCCGGGTCGATGGTGCGCGACTGGCTGTAGACGGCCCGGATCTGCCGCAGCTGCGCGAACCGCTTCTTGCGCGGTGCCGGCGCGGCTGTGGCGCCTGCCGGCGGGCGGTCGTCCTTCGTCGTCCTGGCCATGGGGGTCAATCCTAGTGCGTCGGGGTGCTGGGTCCGGTCGGTCAGCGGGCGAGCAGGGCCGAGGCCTCCTGCCGCGCCGCGGCGTGCTCGGCGAGGTGGGCAAGCTCGGTCGGGATGGTGTCGCCGCGGCGGGTCATCGCCTGGGCCCACAGCCGTCCCGCGCGGTACGACGAGCGCACCAGTGGGCCGCTCATCACCCCGGCGAACCCGAGCCCCGTTGCTTCCTCGGACAGCTCGACGAACTCCTGCGGCTCGACCCAGCGCTCGACCGGGTGGTGCCGCACGCTGGGCCGCAGGTACTGCGTGATCGTGAGCAGGTCGCAGCCGGCGTCGTGCAGGTCGACCAGCGCCTCGCTGATCTCCTCGCGGGTCTCGCCCATGCCGAGGATGAGGTTGGACTTGGTGACCAGCTTGGCGCGGCGGCCCATCGTGATGACCTCGAGGGAGCGCTCGTACCGGAAGGCGGGGCGGATCCGCTTGAAGATGCGGGGCACCGTCTCGACGTTGTGCGCGAAGACCTCCGGGTCGGCGTCCAGCACCTGGCCGACGAGGTCGGGGTTCGCTGAGAAGTCGGGCACCAGGATCTCGACGCCGGTGCCGGGGTTCAGGGTGTGCACCTGGCGCACCGTCTCGGCGTAGAGCCACGCGCCTTCGTCGGGGAGGTCGTCGCGGGCCACCCCGGTGACCGTCGCGTAGCGCAGGCCCATCGCCTGGACCGACTCGGCGACGCGCCGCGGCTCGTCACGGTCCAGAGGGCTGGGCTTGCCGGTGTCGATCTGGCAGAAGTCGCAGCGACGGGTGCACTGCTCGCCACCGATGAGGAAGGTGGCCTCGCGGTCCTCCCAGCACTCGAAGATGTTGGGGCAGGCGGCCTCCTCGCACACCGTGTGCAGGCCCTCGCTGCGTACCAGCGACTTGAGCTCGGAGTACTGCGGGCCCATCGTGGCCTTGGTCCTGATCCAGGACGGCTTCTTCTCGATGGGGGTCTGCGCGTTGCGCGCTTCCAGACGCAGCAGTCGACGTCCCTCGGGTGCGGTGGTCACGCGGCAGCTCCTGGTCCTACTCAGTGGTCTGGTACCTCAGCCTAAGCCCGGGTGCACCGAGCGCATTCCGGGCCGGGTGGGGTGAGCCGCTCAGGGCGGCGGGCCGACCTGCCGATGACACGGCAGGCTCGTCCGTCCTCGGAGGTCATCGATGTCCAGTGCCGTCCTCACCGCTCCCGTCGCCGCCCCTCACCCGCTGCTGCGGGCGACCGCGCTGTCGTCCGTCATCGGCCTCGTCGCGGGGTTGACCGTCGGACTGCTCACCCAGGCGTCGGAGCGCGACCGCGGCTGAGCGGTGGGTGCGGGCCGGGTCGACGTAGTGTGCGGCCATGTTGCCGCTGACCGACGACGACGTCCCGGCGTTCTGGTCCAACCTGGGCCTGACCGGGCTGGTCGACGTGCACGTGCACGTGATGCCGCAACGGGTGCTGGACAAGGTGTGGACGTTCTTCGACACCCACGCCGAACGCGACGGCACCCAGTGGCCGATCGCCTACCGATGGCCGCAGGAGCAGCGCCTGGCGCACCTGCGGGCCATGGGCGTGCGGGCGTTCCCCACCCTGCTGTACGCGCACAAGCCGCAGATGGCGCAGTCCCTGAACGACTGGGCGCGCGACCTGGCCCGCGACGAGCGGGCGCAGGGCCGCACGGATCTGGTGCACAGCGCCACGTTCCACGCCGAGGACGGCGTGGCGACGTACGTCGAGCGGGCCCTGCGGGAGGGCGCGCAGATCTTCAAGGTGCACGTGCAGGTCGGCGGCTTCGACCCCCGTGACGCCCGGCTCGACCCGGTGTGGGGGATGCTCGCCGACGCAGGAGTACCGGCCGTCGTCCACACCGGCAGCGGGCCGCACGAGGGTGCGTTCACCGGGCCGGGGCCGTTCGGTGAGGTGATGGTGCGGCACCCGTCCCTGACCGCGGTGATCGCGCACCTCGGCATGCCCGAGTACGACGCGTTCCTCGACCTGGCCGAGCGCTACCCGCGGCTGCATCTGGACACCACCATGGTCTTCGTCGACCACTTCGACGGAGCGCAGGGGGCCAGCGCTCTCGCGCGTCGGCTGGCGCCGCGTCTGGCGCGGCTGCAGGACCGCATCGTGCTGGGCACCGACTTCCCGAACATCCCGTACGCCTATGCCCACCAGCTGGCCTCGTTGAACCGGACCGGCCTGGGTGAGGACTGGCTGCGCGCGGTGGTGTGGCGCAACGGGGCGCGGCTGCTCGGTCTGGACCCGGGATGACTAGGGTCGGCTGGTGACCTCAGACGACCTGACCGGCCTGTCCCGCACCGCCCGCCTGGACGTGCTGTTCACCGGGTACGTCGGCGACAACGTGGCCGGCACCGTGAGCCTGGTGCGCGAGGGCGACCGCGTGATCGTCGTCGACCCGGGCATGGTCCCCGATCGTTCTGCGATCCTCGAACCTCTTGCGGCACTGGGCGTCTCACCGGACGACGTCACCGACGTCGTCCTGAGCCACCACCACCCCGACCACACGGTCAACATCGCGCTGTTCGGCCAGGTGCCGGTGCACGACGTCCAGGCCGTGTACACCCGCGACAGCTGGGACAGCCGCGACGCGGACGGCGTCCACCTGGCGCCGTCGGTCCGGCTGCTCGCCACACCGGGGCACACCCCGCAGGACCTCACCGTCCTGGTCGGGACGTCGGACGGCGTGGTCGCGCTGACCCACCTGTGGTGGGGCGCTGAAGGCCCCGACGACGACCCGTACGCCCCCGACCGCGGGCTGCTCAGCGCCCAGCGCGAGCGGGTCCTGGCGCTGGCCGACCGGATCGTGCCTGGTCACGGTGCGCCGTTCACCCCGGGGGCGAAGACGCCCCGTTAGTGCTGCTCAGGCGTGCGCGCCGGCGAGCACCTCGGCCAGGCGTCGCGCCACGATGGGCAGCACCTCGCCGACCGTGACGTCGCGGCCGAGCTCGACGCTGAGCGAGGTCACGCCGGCGTCGGGGATACCGCACGGGACGATCGTGGTGGCCCACGACAGGTCGCAGTCGCAGTTCAGCGAGAACCCGTGCATCGTCACGCCCTGCGAGACGCGGATGCCGATGGCCGCGACCTTGCGCTCGGGGCCACGCTCGTCGGCGGCGACCCAGACGCCGCTGCGGCCGTCGACGCGTCCGGCGTGCAGGCGCAGGTCGGCGCAGACGGCGATCAGCGCCTCCTCCAGCCGCCGCACGTGCGCGACGACGTCGATCGGGTCGGGCAGCCGCAGGATCGGGTAGCCGACCAGCTGCCCGGGGCCGTGCCAGGTGATCTTGCCCCCGCGGTCGACGTCGACCACCGGGGTGCCGTCGAAGGGGCGCTCGTGCGGCTCGGTCCGCTTGCCGGCGGTGTAGACGGCCTGGTGCTCGAGCAGCAGCACCGTGTCACCGCGCTCGCCGGCCACCACCTGCGCGTGCACCTCGCGCTGGCGAGCCCACCCGTCGTGGTACCCGACGAGGTCGGGCGCGAGGCCCTCGACGACGAACTCGACGTTCATGGGATCGAGGCTACGCCGGGCCGCCGCGCCGCGGTGACAGCTGGCGCACCAGGGCCAGCAGGTCGCGGCGCAGCGCGGCCGGGTCGGGGACGGCGTCGGTCACCAGCCCCTCGGCCAGCCGCTCGTCCTGCGCGAGGCCGCGCACCCGTCGTCCCTCGGCGGTGATCGAGACGAGCACCTGGCGGCGGTCGTCGGTGCCCCGCGCCCGCTCGACGTATCCCAGGCGCTGCAGCCGCTCGACGATCCGGCTCATCGTCTGGTCCTGCACCGAGGCGCTCGTGGCCAGGGAGCGCTGGGGGAGGGGGCCGCGCTCGACCATCCACAGCACGGCGAAGCTGGCGTGGTTGAGCCCCCAGGTGGCCAGGTGGGCGTCCCAGGCGTGCTCGACCAGCCGGGCCGCGGTCGACAGCAGGCGACCCGTCGCCCAGTGCGCGGGATCGCCCATCCGGTCGGGCACCTGGGCGTCGTCGTCGGCCACCTGACCCCCCGGGCTTGCCAGTGATCACTCCTGCAGACATGATTACTCAGCAGGCTGAACGATTGTGACACGGCGGACGGGGATCGGCGATGGCAGACGCGCAGCGGACCGGCGGACGCAGGACCGCCGCACGCCGCGGCGCCGTCATCGTGCTGGTGCTGGTGGCCTGGCTCGCGGTCAGCAGCGTGGGAGGCCCTCTGGTCGGGCGCCTGTCAGAGGTGCAGAGCAACGACAACGCCTCCTTCTTGCCCA
>JACMOY010000013.1 GCA_014377795.1 Actinomycetota bacterium
CCGGTGGCCAGCGCCAGCAGCGCGCCGTTGTTGACGGTCGAGGACGAGTGCAGCAGCTGCATCCAGGCCGCCGGGACGAACGCGGCGGCGCCGGCGACCCGCGCCGACAGGCCCAGCCGGCGGGCCAGCCGCTGACACAACCAGGGCACCGGCAGCAGCATCAGCGCGGTCAGCAGCCGCAGGGCGAGCACCAGGTTGGTCGGATCCAGCGCGTCCAGGCGCAGCGCACGCACCGCGCCCGCCAGCACGAGGTAGTACGCGGGTGGGTGCTGGGTCATCTGGTCGACGTCGGTCCGCGGCCGGGGTGCGTCGGGCGCGGCCAGCGCAGCCATCGACGGGGGGCGCGCGAGCCGCGCTGCGCGCTCGGGCTTGGGCGCGCGACCGGTGGCGCCGAAGTAGCTGACCCACCGGTACGAGGCCAGAACCGAGGGATCCATCAGGGCGCGGCCCGGTGCCGGGTAGCGGCCGGACTCGGCGAGGCGCATCGTCGTCGACACGTGCATCGGCTCGTCCGACGAGCGGTACGTCGGGGCGACCACCGCCCACATCGTCAGCAGCCCGGCGAGCGCCACCGTGGCCGCGACGACCACGACCCGCTCGGCGGTCGTCATGGCCGTGGCGGCACGGTCTGCGGGTGGGGCCACGCCAGGAGGTTACCCGTCAGCGGGCGGCCGACCAGGCGTCCTGCCCGGGCCGCACGCCCGAGCGCAGACCTCGCGCCGGGTCGGACCACCGGCGCGGACGGCGGGGCGCCGGGCGGCCAGCACGGGCCCGGGCCGCGAGCAGCACCACGAGGGCGGCGAGCTCCTCGGGGGTGGGCGCGCCGCGGACCACGCGCAGGGTCGGCTCGATGGCGGGGGTGTCGCTCACAGCGGGATGTTCCCGTGCTTCTTGGGGGGCAGCGTCGCGCGCTTGCCGCGCAGCGTGCGTAGCGCGCGCACGATGTGGCGGCGGGTCTCGGACGGGGCGATGACGGCGTCGACGTAGCCGCGCTCGGCGGCGACGTAGGGGTTGGCGAGGGTGTCCTCGTACTCGGTGATGTACCCCTGGCGGGCTGCGTCGACGTCCCCGCCCTGCGCGGCGACCTCGGCGAGCTCGCTGCGGTAGAGGATGCCGACGGCTCCCTGGGCGCCCATCACGGCGATGTGGGCGGTGGGCCAGGCGAGGTTGACGTCGGCGCCGAGGTGCTTGCTGCCCATGACGTCGTACGCGCCGCCGTACGCCTTGCGGGTGATGACCGTGACGAGCGGGACGGTGGCCTCGGCGTACGCGTAGATCAGCTTGGCGCCGCGGCGGATGATGCCGTTCCACTCCTGGTCGGTGCCGGGCAGGAAGCCAGGCACGTCGACCAGCGTGATCACCGGCAGGTTGAACGCGTCGCAGGTGCGCACGAACCGCGCGGCCTTCTCGCTGGCGTCGATGTCGAGGGTGCCCGCGAGCTGCATCGGCTGGTTGGCGACCAGCCCGACCGGGTGGCCCTCGATCCGCCCGAACCCGATCAGCAGGTTCGGTGCGAACAGCGGCTGCACCTCGAGGAAGTCCTCGTCGTCGACGACGTGCCGGATCACCGTGTGCATGTCGTACGGCTGGTTCGGCGAGTCGGGGATGAACGTGTCGAGCTCGAGGTCGAGCGCCTCGGCGTCGACCGGCCCCGCGTCGTACGTCGGTGCCTGGTCCAGGTTGTTGCTGGGCAGGAACGACAGCAGGCCCTTGACGTACTCGATGGCGTCGTCCTCGTCGGTGGCCATGTAGTGCGCGTTGCCGCTGCGGCTGTTGTGGGTGCGCGCGCCGCCCAGCTCCTCCATGCCGACGTCCTCGCCGGTGACCGTCTTGATGACGTCGGGACCGGTGATGAACATGTGTGAGGTCTGGTCGACCATCACGGTGAAGTCGGTGATGGCGGGGGAGTAGACGGCGCCGCCGGCGCAGGGGCCCATGATCAGGGAGATCTGCGGGATGACGCCCGAGGCGTGCACGTTGCGGCGGAAGATCTCGGCGTACAGCGCCAGCGAGACCACGCCCTCCTGGATGCGCGCGCCGCCGGAGTCGTTGATCCCGACCACCGGGCAGCCGATCTTCATCGCGAGGTCCATGACCTTGACGATCTTCTCGCCGAACACCTCACCGAGGCTGCCGCCGAACACCGTGAAGTCCTGGGCGTACACGCAGACCGGGCGGCCGTCGACCGTGCCGTACCCGCCGACGACGCCGTCGCCGTACGGGCGGGTGTCCTGGCCGCCGAAGTTGGTCGAACGGTGCCGCGCCAGGGCGTCCATCTCGGTGAACGAGCCCTCGTCCAGCAGCAGGTCGATGCGCTCGCGGGCCGTCTTCTTGCCGCGCGAGTGCTGCTTCTGGACCGCGCGCGCCGAGCCGGCGTGGACCGCCTCGTCCATCCGCGAGCGCAGCTCGGCGAGGCGGCCGGCGGTCGTGTGCAGGTCGGGAGCGGTCGAGTCGGCGTCGGGCACGAGCGCACTCTAGCGAGCGGCCCGTAGCCTCGGGCCCGTGCCGGACCCGCCGCGCCCCTCGCCCTGGAACGACCTGACGCGTCCGCCGCTGCGGGCCGCTGCGCTGCGCCGGGCCCTGGTCGACGCGCCCGGCCCGTGGACGTCGGTCGAGGTGCTCGCCGCGACGGGCTCGACCAACGCCGAGCTCGCGGCCCGCGCCCGTGACGGGTCGGTGATCGACGGGGCCGTGCTGACGACCGACCACCAGACGCAGGGGCGCGGACGCCGCGACCGCAGCTGGACGGCGCCCCCGCGGTCCTCGATAGCCGTGTCGGTGCTCGTCGTCCCGGCCGACGTGCCCCAGCACCGGTGGTCGTGGGTGCCGCTGCTCACCGGCGTCGCCGTCGCCCGGGCGCTGACCGAGGTCGCCGGGGTCACGGCGGCGCTGAAGTGGCCCAACGACGTCCTGGTCGAGGCCGACGGCGGCCAGTGGGGCAAGGTCAGCGGGGTGCTCGCCCAGGTCGTGCCGACGCCGTCGGGTGCGGGAGTGGTCGTCGGTGTGGGCCTGAACGTCTCGCAGCGGGCCGACGAGCTGCCGGTGCCGACCGCGGCCTCGCTCGCGACGTTGGGGGCCGGGTCGACCGACCGCGACACGGTGCTGCGGGCGGTGCTGCGGACGTGGGGCGACCTGCTCACCACGTGGCGGGCCAGCGGCGGGGACCCCGAGGCGAGCGGGCTGGGTGCGGCGTACCGCAGCGCCTGCCGCACGCTGGGCCGTGACGTCGAGGTGCACCTGCCGGACGGCACCGCACTCGCCGGGCGGGCGACGTCCGTGGACGACGAAGGCCGGCTCCTGGTGCGTCCCGCCGACGGCTCGCCCAGGCGCGCGCTCGCGGCGGGGGACGTCGTCCACGTCCGCTGAGCCCTGGGGACGCGTGAGGTGCGGTCTGTGCAGGCCGCGGCACGGCATGATCGTCGCCATGGCGTACCCGCGCAGGCTGCTGGCCGACGACGAGCGGGTCGAGCTCGAGCTGCACCCGCACCCCAAGGCGCTGTTCTGGCCCGTCCTGCTGCTGCTCGTGGTGGTGCCCGCGGCCTCGTTCGCCGCGGCGCGGGTGCCGGCCGGTGACGCCCAGGTGCCGTTGCGGGTGGCGCTGGCCGTGGTCGCGGTGGCACTGCTGGGGGTGCTGACGCTGGTGCCGTTCCTGCGCTGGGTGACCACGCACTACGTCCTCACCGACCGCCGGCTGATCACCCGGCGGGGTGTCGTGGCGCGCAGCGGACGCGACATGCCGCTGGCCCGGGTGAACGACATCTCGTTCTCGCACAACGTGTTCGAGCGAGTCCTCGGCTGCGGCACGCTGGTCGTCGAGTCAGCCGGCGAGCGCGGCCAGCTGGTGCTCTCGGACGTGCCGCACGTCGAGTCGGTGCAGCGGCGGATCTACGAGCTGGCCGACGCCGCTACCGGCCGGGCGCACGACGACGACCCTGACGACCGGTACGACGAGCGCGACCGCCGGCGCGATGGCTGAGACCGACCCGCCCCGGTCCCAGCCGCTGCACCCGCCACGAACGCTGCGCCGCCGGGAGGTCAGTGCGGCGGCGGGGGTGTCGCTCATGTCGGCCCGGCGGTTCTGGCGCGCGCTCGGCATGCCGATCGCCGGCGAGCAGGAGCAGGCGTTCAGCGCAGCGGACGTCGACGCCCTGGCCAGCATCGTCGCCCTGGTGCGCGACGAGCTGCTCGACGAGGCGACAGCGCTGTCGATGGCCCGGGCGGTCGGCCGGTCGGTCGACCGGCTCGCCACCTGGCAGGTGCAGCTGCTCGCCGAGCACGTCGCCGGCCAGGGGCCGCCGCCCAGGGACGACGCGGCGGCCGGCCCCGACCTGGCGACGGCGCGGGCCACCGCCGAGCTGTTCGAGCGGATCGCCGACGACCTCGAGCCACTGGTCGTGTACGCGTGGCGGCGGCAGGCGGCCTCGGCCCTGGAGCGGATCGTCGCCGACGCCGAGCTCGGCCCGCAGGGGGGCGAGGGTCACCCCCAGACGACGGTGCGCGCGGTGGGTTTCGCCGACCTGGTGTCGTTCACCCGGCTGGTGCGCCGGCTCACCGAGCGCGAGCTGGCCGCGATGGTGCAGCGCTTCGAGGCCCTGGCCTCGGACGCCATCACCGCCCAGGGCGGGCGGGTCGTCAAGACTGTCGGCGACGAGGTGCTGTTCGTCGTGCGGCCGGGCGCCGCGGCGGCGCGGATCGCGCTCGACATCGCCGAGGTGCTGGGCGCGGACGAGCTGCTGCCCGACGTCCGGGTCGGGATGGCGACCGGGCCGGTGGTCGGCCGCCTCGGCGACGTCTTCGGCACGACCGTCAACCGCGCGAGCCGGTTGACCGCGCTGGCCCGGCCGGGCGCCGTCCTCGTCGACGTCGCGACCGTGCACTCACTGGCGCAGGTGAGTGACATCGAGGTGCAGCAGCTGCGTGGCCGCACCCTGCGCGGGATCGGGCACGTGGTGCCGTGGGTGCTGCGCAGGTCACCGGTCGGCTAGCGTGCCGCGCATGCCGCCCCTGGTGCGGGTCGAGCGACCCGCCGAGCACGTCGCCGAGATCGTCCTCGACCGCCCGGAGGCGCTGAACGCCGTGTCGACAGCGATGGCGATGGCGCTGTCGGCGGCCGTCGCCTCGGTCGCGGCTGACCGGTCGGTGCGGGCCGTCGTCCTGTCCAGTGCGGTCGAGCGGGCGTTCTGCGTCGGCGCAGACCTCAAGGAGCGCAACGGTTTCAGTGACGACCAGCTGCGCGAGCAGCGGCCGGTGACCCGCGCTGCTTACCGCAGCGTGCTCGACCTGCCGATGCCGACGACCGCCGCCGTGGCGGGCTTCGCCCTCGGCGGCGGGTTCGAGCTGGCGCTCGCGTGCGACCTGGTCGTGGCCGACCGGACGGCCGTCGTCGGCCTGCCCGAGGTGAGCGTCGGCGTGATCCCTGGCGGTGGCGGCACCCAGCTGCTGACCCGCCGCGTCGGGTGGTCGCGCGCGGCCGACCTGGTCTTCACCGCCCGCCGGCTGGACGCCGCCGAGGCTCTCGCGCTGGGGTGCGTCGACCGGGTCGTCCCCGCCGGTGCAGCCCGGACGGCGGCGCTGGCCCTGGCCGAGACCATCGCCGCGAACTCCCCGGTGGGCCTGCGCCGGGCCAAGGCGGCGATGCGGTCCGGCTTCGACACCGACCTCGCGTCGGGGCTGGACCTCGAGGAGGCCGCCTGGCAGGCCGTGGCGTTCTCACCGGACCGGGCCGAGGGCGTGCGCGCGTTCGCCGAGCGCCGTCGTCCGGTCTGGCCGGGCGACGCCGACGAGCCGGACGAGCCGGACGAGCCGGACGAGCCACCGCGGGTCGACAGCGCGCGCGGCCTACCATCGCAGCCATGACCCGGGTGCTGCTGGCCGAGGACGACGCCGCGATCGCCGAGCCACTGGCGCGTGCGCTGCGCCGCGAGGGCTACGACGTCGACGTCCACGGTGACGGGCCCAGCGCCCTCGCTGCCGCGCGCGAAGGCTTCGGCCTGGTCGTGCTCGACCTGGGTCTGCCCGGCATGGACGGCCTGGACGTCTGCCGCGAGCTGCGGGCGCAGAGCAGCACCGTCCCCGTCCTGGTGCTCACGGCCCGCGCCGACGAGGTCGACACCGTCGTCGGCCTGGACGCCGGCGCCGACGACTACGTGACCAAGCCGTTCCGCCTCGCCGAGCTGCTGGCCCGGGCCCGGGCGCTGCTGCGTCGGGGCACCGTCGAGCCCGCCGTACCGGCCCGGGTGCGGATCGACGTCGACGCGCGCCTCGCCTACCTCGACGAGGAGGTGGTCGCGCTGACGGCCAAGGAGTTCGACCTGCTGCGGGTGCTGCTGCGCGAGGCCGGCCGGGTCGTCCCCCGCGAGCAGATCATGCGCGAGGTGTGGGACGCCGACTGGTACGGCTCGACCAAGACCCTGGACATGCACGTGTCGTGGTTGCGTCGCAAGCTCGGTGACGACGCCGGGCAGCCGCGCTTCATCTCGACCGTGCGGGGTGTCGGCTTCCGGTTCGAGCGCCCGACCTGAGCACCTCGGTGCGGGCCCGCCTGCTGCGCTCCTCGCTGCTCGTCGTCGCGGGCGCGGTGCTGCTGGTCGGGGCGCCCGTGCTGGTCCTCGGAACCGTGCTGGTGCACCGGCAGGCGCTGGGCGACCTCGGTGAGCGCGCCGAGGCCATCGCGGTGGTGGTGCAGGCGCGTCAGGACGCCGTCGACCTGCGGCAGATCGACGCGATCCTGGCCGCCGGCCCCATCGGCACCCGGATGCGGGCGCGGATCCTGGTCGGCAGCAGCGCCGAGGTGCAGGCCGGCCCGGTGCCGGTCGGCCGCACCTACGCCGCCACCCGCCGGGTGGGGCAGGTCACGGTGCGGGTCGACGTCCCCCGCTCGGCGGTCGACGCGGCCGTGCTCGAGCTCGCGCTGGTCGTCGTCGGCTTCGCCGTGGTCGCGTTCGGCGTGGCGGTCGCGCTCGCGCTGTGGCAGGCCCGCCGGCTGACCGCCCCGCTCGCGGCCCTGGCCGAGAACGCCGACCGGGTGGGCCTCGGGCAGTCCCGTCTGCTGCCGGTGGCCAGCGGGGTCGCCGAGCTCGACCGCGTGGCCGCCGGGCTCGAGCGCAGTGCCGAGTCGATGGCGGTGGCGCTCGCCGCCGAGCGCGACTTCGCGACCGATGCGGGCCACCAGCTGCGGACCCCGCTCACCGCCCTGTCCATGCGGCTGGAGGAGATCGGGGCGACCGACCGGCTCGACGTGGTGCGCGACGAGGCCAGGATCGCGCTGAACCAGGTCGAGCGGCTCACCCAGGTCGTCGACGGCCTGCTCGTGCGGGCGCGCAGCACCCGGCGGCGCCCGCTGTCGGACGTCGACCTGGACCAGGTGCTGGTGCAGCAGGTCGAGGAGTGGACCCCGGCGTTCGGCTCGGCCGGACGACGCGTCGTCCGCGGTGCACCGAGCGGCGCCCGGGTGCTGGCGACCCGCGGGGCGCTGTCGCAGGTCGTGGCCACGCTGCTGGAGAACAGCCTCCAGCACGGTGCGGGGACGACCACCGTCACCGAGCGTCGCTCGGGGCGCTCGGTGGTGGTCGAGATCAGCGACGAGGGGCAGGGCGTGCCGGCCGCCCTCGGTGCCCGCATCTTCGAGCGCACGGTGAGCAGCAGCGGAAGCACCGGGCTGGGGCTGGCCCTGGCCCGCGACCTCGCCGAGGCGGACGGTGGCCGGCTCGAGCTGGTGCGGGCGCGGCCGCCGGTGTTCGCGCTGTTCCTCAGCGAGGCCGGCTGACCTCGGGCTCGACGTCCCTGGTCTCGGCCAGCTCGACGTTGAACACGAAGCGGCGGTAGGCCCAGAACCGGAACAGCGTGCCGAGCACCAGACCGATGCCGTTGGCCGACACGTTGTCGGCGAGCGCCGAGCGCAGGTCGAGGACGTAGTGGCTGAAGCCCAGGCAGGACAGCGCGATCGCGAGTCCGACGGCGTTGAAGAAGAAGAACAGCACGAGCTCGCGCTGGGCCGAGGCGCGGCGGCGGTGCCGGAAGGTCCAGAACCGGTTGCCCAGCCACGCGACGACGGCAGCCACGATCGTCGAGGCCACCTTGGCCGACAGGGGTTTGTGCTCCAGCGGCCCACCGCCGCCGACGCCGAACCGCAGCAGGTTGAACACCCCGGTGTCGACGACGAACGCGACGGCCCCCACCGCGCCGAACTTGATGACCTCGCGCACGAGGACGTCCATCAGGGCGCGGACGCGCTCGATCAGCGAGGCGGCGGTGACGGTCACGGTGTCAGAGGCTAACCGAGGCGGATCGGCGTCGGCTCGACCGATGCCGCTGGCTAGGGTGAGGACGTGACGACAGCCGAGCCGGTGCGCCACCCCGGGGGCTTCCCGCTGGTGGGCGTCGTGGGCGCCGGGCAGCTCGCCCGGATGATGCAGGCGCCCGCCACCGCCCTCAGCCTGGGGCTGCGGGTCCTCGCTGAGCGCAACGACGACGGCGCGGCCCTCGTGGTCGCGCAGGCCCCCGCGGGTTCGCACACCGACCTGGAGGCGCTGCTCGCGCTGGCGCGGGACTGCGACGTCGTCACGTTCGACCACGAGCACGTGCCCCCCGCCCACCTGCACGCCCTGGAGAGCTCCGGTGCCGTCGTGCGGCCGAGCGCGGCGGCGCTGCTGCACGCGCAGGACAAGGGCGTCATGCGGGCCCGGCTCGAGCAGCTCGGCGTGCCCTGCCCGCGCTGGGCGCTGGTGGCTGACGCCGGTGAGCTCGCGGACTTCGCCGAGACCACCGGGTGGCCGGTGGTGCTGAAGACCCCGCGCGGCGGCTACGACGGCAAGGGGGTGCGGGTCGTCGCTGACGCCACGCAGGCCGCGGACTGGTTCGAGCGCCTGGACGACGGCGACCGGCTGCTCGCGGAGGAGCGGGTCGAGTTCGTCCGCGAGCTGGCCGTGCTGGTGGCCCGCAGCCCGATGGGTCAGGCGGCCGCGTGGCCGGTGGTCGAGACGGTGCAGGTCGACGGCATCTGCACCGAGGTGCTCGCCCCGGCACCGGGACTGTCGCCGGACCGCGCGGCCGAGGTGACGCAGGCGGCGCTGCGGATCGCGGGCGAGCTCGACGTCACCGGGGTCATGGCCGTCGAGCTGTTCGAGACGGCGGACGGGTTCGTGGTCAACGAGCTCGCGATGCGGCCCCACAACAGCGGCCACTGGACCATCGAGGGCTCGGTGACCAGCCAGTTCGAGCAGCACCTGCGGGCGGTGCTCGACCTGCCGCTCGGCGACACCCGGCCCCGCGCACGGTGGACCGTGATGGCCAACGTGCTCGGCGGGCAGTACCCCGACCTGTACCGCACCTACCTGCACGTGCTCGCCCACGACCCGGCGCTGAAGGTGCACCTGTACGGCAAGGCCGTGCGGCCGGGCCGCAAGATCGGCCACGTCACCGTCAGCGGCGACGACCTCGACGACCTGCGTGAGCGCGCCCGGCACGCGGCCGACTTCATCCAGGGAGTGGTGGACCAGTGAGCGCACGCGTGGGTGTGGTCATGGGCAGTGACTCGGACTGGCCGGTGATGGAGGCCGCGGTCACGGCGCTCGAGGAGTTCGGCGTCCAGACCGAGGTCGACGTCGTCTCGGCCCACCGGATGCCGCGCGAGATGATCGCGTACGGCGAGAGCGCCACGTCGCGCGGGCTGCGGGTGCTGATCGCGGGGGCCGGTGGCGCGGCGCACCTGCCCGGCATGCTGGCCGCGGTCACGCCGCTGCCGGTGATCGGCGTCCCGGTCCCGTTGGCGCAGCTGGACGGGATGGACTCGCTGCTGTCCATCGTGCAGATGCCGGCCGGCGTCCCGGTGGCGACCGTGGCGGTCGGCGGCGCGCGCAACGCCGGGCTGCTCGCCGTCCGGATCCTGGCGACCTCGGACGACGAGCTGCTCGCCCGGATGGTCGACTTCCAGGCCGCACTGAACGTCGAGGCCACCGCGAAGGGCGAGCGGTTGCGTGCGCGCCGCGGACGCTCGACCGGTTTCGGTCCCGCCGCGGGCCGGTAGGTTCGCCGTCATGACGTGGTTGGTGACGGGCGGGGCGGGGTACATCGGGGCGCACGTGGTGCGGTCCCTTCGCGCGGACGGCGTCGACGTCGTGGTCCTGGACGACCTGTCGACCGGGGACGCCTCGCGCATCGGCGACGTCCCTCTCGTGCGCGCGTCGCTGCTCGACCGGCCGGCGGTCGACCGCACCCTCGCCGAGCACGACGTTGCCGGCGTCGTCCACATCGCGGCCAAGAAGCAGGTCGGCGAGAGCGTGGCCGACCCCTACTACTACTACCGGCAGAACGTCCTCGGCCAGCTCGAGCTGATGGAGGCCATGCGGGCAGCCGACGTGCGGCGCTTCGTCTTCTCGTCATCGGCAGCCACCTACGGCGCGCCCGAGACGGCACTGGTCACCGAGAAGACCCACCTGGAGCCCGAGTCGCCGTACGGGCAGACCAAGGTCGTGGGTGAGTGGCTCGCGGTGGACGCCGAGGCCGCGCACGGCGTCCGGTCGGTGTGCCTGCGCTACTTCAACGTCGCCGGCGCCGCCACCGCCGAGCTGGGCGACCCCGAGGTGCTCAACCTGATCCCGATGGTCTTCGAGCGGCTCACGGCGCGCGAGCGGCCCAAGGTGTTCGGCGACGACTACCCGACGCCGGACGGCACCTGCGTGCGCGACTACGTCCACGTCTCCGACATCGCGGAGGCGCACCGCGCCGCGGTCACGCACCTGATGGCCGACGGGGAGTCGTTGCGGCCCAACGTCGGGCGCGGTGAGGGCGCCTCGGTGCTCGAGGTGCTGGCCATGGTGGGCGAGGTGACCGGGCTGGACGTGACCCCGGACGTCGTGCCGCGCCGCCCTGGTGACCCGCCGCGCACGGTCGCCTCGGTCGACGCCATCCGTGACCGCTTCGGCTGGACGGCGCAGCACGACCTGCACGAGATGGTGCAGTCCGCGTGGGCCGGGTGGCTGGTGCGCCACCCGCACGCGGCCGGCTGACGCAGCGCGTCAGGCCGGGGCGATCCCGAGGCGCGTTGCCTCGATGTGCGGGCAGGTGTCCATGACGACGACGAGCCCCGCGGCCCGCGCTCGCGCAGCGGCCGCCTCGTCGACCACGCCCAGCTGCAGCCACACGGCGCCGATGCCGAGCCGGTCTCGCTCGTCGATCGCCTGGTCGACGATCTCGCCGACGCGGCGGCTGTTGACGAAGCAGTCGACGACGGCGACCTGCTCGCCGTCCGGAATAGCTGCGAGAGAACGGAACCCAGGTTCGTCGAACACGCCCTCACCACGGGGGTTCACGGGAACCAGGCGCAGACCGAGCGCGGTGCGCATCCACGCGGCGACGCCGTACGCGGTGCGCGTGCGGTTGGCCGACAGGCCGACGACCGCCCAGGTGGCCGGCGTCGTCAGCAACCGACGGATCAGCGCCTCGTCGTTGACGTGGCCACCGCCGTTTCTCACGCCTGCGGGCGACCCAGGGCGCGGTAGGCCCAGCCGGCATCGCGCCAGCGCTGACCGTCCAGGGCGTTGCGGCCGTCGACGATGCGCTTGACCGCCACGACCTCGCCCGCGGCGACCACGTCGATGTCGCGGTACTCGCGCCACTCGGTCAGGTGCAGCACGACGTGCGCGCCCTCCATGGCGGCGATCGCCGACTCGGCGAACGACAGGTCGGGCCATGCGCGCTTGGCGTTGGCCATGGCCTCGGGGTCGTGCACCGTGACGTGGGCACCCTGCAGCCGCACCTGGGCGGCGACCGACAGCGCGGGGGAGTCGCGGGTGTCGTCGCTGTCGGGCTTGAAGGCGGCGCCGAGGACGGCGACCCGCTTGCCGATGAACCCGCCGCCGCACTGCTCGCGGGCGATCCCGACCATCCGCGCGCGGCGGCGCATGTTGATCGCGTCCACCTCGCGCAGGAACGTCAACGCCTGGTCGGCGCCGAGCTCACCGGCCCGGGCCATGAACGCGCGGATGTCCTTGGGTAGGCAGCCACCGCCGAAGCCGACCCCCGCGCCGAGGAACTTGCGGCCGATCCGGTCGTCGTGCCCGATGGCGTCCGCGAGGGCGGTGACGTCGGCCCCGGCAGCCTCGCACACTTCGGACATGGCGTTGATGAAGGAGATCTTGGTGGCCAGGAACGAGTTCGCGGCCACCTTCACGAGCTCGGCGGTGGCGTAGTCCGTGACGATCCGCGGGGTGCCCTCGGCGATGGTCGCGGCGTACACCTGGTCGAGCAGGTCGCGGGCGCGCTCGCCGCGCGGGCCGGCCTCGACGCCGTAGACCAGGCGGTCGGGGTGCAGGGTGTCCTTGACGGCGAAGCCCTCGCGCAGGAACTCGGGGTTCCAGGCCAGCATCACGTCGTCGCCGGCCGGGGCCACGTTGCGGGCCATCTCGGCCAGCCGCGCGGCGGTGCCTACCGGGACCGTGGACTTGCCGACGAGCAGGGTCGGCTTGTGCAGGTGCCTGGCGAGCTCGCCGAACGCGGCGTCGACGTAGCGCAGGTCGGCGGCGAACTCGCCGGCGCGCTGCGGCGTCCCGACGCACAGGAAGTGGACGTCGGCGTCCGCGGCCAGGGCGTAGTCGGTGGTGAACGTGAGTCGGCCGGTGGCCATCGCCTTCTGGAGCAGCTCGGGCAGGCCCGGCTCGAAGAACGGCGCCCGGCCCGAGGCCAGCAGGTCGATCTTGGCCTGGTCGACGTCGACGGCCACCACCTCGTGACCGAGCTCGACCATGGCGGCGGCGTGCACCGCGCCGAGGTAGCCGGTGCCGATGACGGACAGGCGCAGAGACATGCCGGGGAGCGTACCGGGCCATCGGACCGTAACCTGCGGCCATGCGCTTCGGACTCTTCGTGCCTCAGGGTTGGCGGATGGACCTCGCCGGCATCGACCCCGCCGAGCAGTGGGCGGCGATGCACGCCGTCGCCAAGGCCGCGGACGACGGCCGGGTGTGGGAGTCGGTGTGGGTCTACGACCACTTCCACACCGTGCCCGTACCCAGCGAGGAGGCCACCCACGAGGCGTGGTCGCTGATGGCGGCGCTGGCGGCCTCGACCAGCCGGGTGCGGTTGGGGCAGATGTGCACCTGCATGGCGTACCGCAACCCCGCCTACCTGGCGAAGGTGGCCGCGACGATCGACGTCATCAGCGGCGGCCGGGTCGAGATGGGGATCGGCGCGGGCTGGTACGAGCACGAGTGGCGGGCCTACGGCTACGGGTTCCCCACCGCCGGCCAGCGCATCGCCGCCCTGGACGAGGGCGTGCAGATCATGCGCCAGCTGTGGCAGACGGGTACCGCCACCCTGGCCGGCGAGCACTACCAGGTGGACGGCGCGATCTGCCGCCCGCTGCCCCTGCAGTCCGGGGGCATCCCGCTGTGGGTCGCCGGCGGCGGCGAGAAGAAGACCCTGCGCATCGCGGCCCAGCACGCGGCGTACACGAACTTCGACGGGTCACCTGTCGAGTTCGCCCACAAGTCCGAGATCCTCGCCGGTCACTGCCGCGAGGTCGGCACCGACTTCGACGCCATCACCCGGTCGGCCAACTACAACGTGGTCATCGGCCGCGACGACGCCGACGTGCAGCAGCGGCTGGGCTGGATCCGCGACCACTACGCCACGCTGCTGCCGGCCGACCAGGTCGAGGCCACTGTCGAGTCGTTCCGGACCGGCCCGGCGGTGGGCACGCCCGAGCAGGTCGTCGAGGCGCTGCAGGGCCTGGAGGCCCAGGGCATGACGTACGCGATCTGCTACTTCGCCGAGGCGGCCTACGACCGGTCGGGCATCGAGCTGTTCGAGCGCGAGGTGGCACCAGCCCTGCTGTGACCTTCGCGTCATCGGCCCCTCGACTCAGGTGACCGGTGAGTAACATCGCGGCCGTGACCTCCTTCGACCTGTTCAGGATCAGCGACGACCACGAGGCGCTGCGCGAGGCGGTGCGGGCCGTCGTCGAGGCGAAGGTCGCACCGCACGCGGCGGACGTCGACGACAAGGGCGTGTTCCCGCACGAGTCCTACGAGGCGCTGCGCGCAGGCGACTTCCACGCCCCGCACATCCCCGAGCAGTACGCCGGCGCCGGCGCCGACGCGCTCGCGACCTGCATCGTCATCGAGGAGGTCGCTCGCGGCTGCGCGTCGTCCTCGCTCATCCCGGCCGTGAACAAGCTCGGCACGATGCCGCTGATCCTCGCGGCGTCCGAGGACGTCAAGGCGCGGTACCTGCCCGCGGTGGCCAGCGGCGAGTCGATGTTCAGCTACGGACTGTCCGTGCGCGAGGCCGGCAGCGACACCGCCGCCATGCGCTGCCGGGCGACGCCGGACGGCGACGACTTCGTGCTGAACGGGCAGAAGTCGTGGATCACCAACGCCGGTATCAGTGACTTCTACACCGTCCTCGCCGTCACCGACCCGGACGCACCGCGGGGCCACGGCATCAGCGCCTTCGTCGTCGAGAAGTCCGACGCGGGCTTCTCGTTCGGCGAGCCCGAGCGCAAGCTCGGCATCAAGGGCAGCCCCACCCGCGAGCTGCACTTCGAGGGCTGCCGCATCCCCGGTGACCGGCTGGTCGGTGAGCGCGGCATGGGCCTGCAGATCGCGCTGCAGACCCTCGACCACACCCGGGCCACCATCGGCGCCCAGGCCGTCGGGATCGCCCAGGGCGCCCTCGACCACGCGCTCGCCTATGTCAAGGAGCGCCAGCAGTTCGGCAAGGCCGTCGCCGAGTTCCAGGGCATCCAGTTCATGCTGGCCGACATGGGCATGCAGCTTGAGGCCGCCCGGCAGCTGGTCTACGTGGCGGCGGCCAAGAGCGGGCGCGGCGACCCCGACCTGCCGTTCTTCGGGGCGGCCGCCAAGTGCTACGCCCCCGACGTCGCCATGTCGATCACCACCGACGCCGTCCAGCTGCTCGGTGGCGCGGGCTACGTCAAGGACTTCCCGCTCGAGCGGATGATGCGCGACGCGAAGATCACCCAGATCTACGAGGGCACCAACCAGGTGCAGCGGATCGTGCTGGCCCGGCAGATGCTGCGATGAGCCTTTCCCGGATCGGCGTCGTCGGCGGCGGGACCATGGGCGCAGGCATTGCCGAGGTCACCGCACGCGCCGGCTGCGACGTGCTGGTCATCGAGGTCGGTGACGCCGCGGTGCAGGCCGCCCGAGGTCGCATCGAGTCCTCGCTCGGTCGTGCCGTGCGCTCCGGCCGGACCACCGACGTCGAGGCCAAAACGGTGCTCGGGCGCATCGAGATCGTCCAGGACCTGGCGCTGCTCGGCGACCGCGACCTGGTCATCGAGGCCGCGCCGGAGGTCGAGCAGCTCAAGCTCGACCTGTTTCGCCGGCTGGACGATGTGCTCGCGCCGGACGCGATCCTGGCCTCCAACACGTCGTCCATCCCGCTGGTGAAGATGGCGGCGGTCACCCGGCGGCCGCAGTCCGTCGTCGGGGTGCACTTCTTCAACCCCGTGCCGGTCCTGCCGCTGGTGGAGATCGTGGAGAGCCTCCTGACCTCGCCAGAGGTGCTGACCGAGGTGACGCAGTTTGCCGAGCAGCGCCTCGGCAAGCAGACGATCCGCTCCAAGGACCGGGCCGGCTTCGTCGTCAACGCGCTCCTGATCCCCTACCTGCTCTCGGCCATCCGCATGCTCGAGTCGGGCTTCGCCAGCGCCGCCGACATCGACGAGGGGATGGTCAAGGGCTGCGCCCACCCGATGGGCCCGCTGCACCTGGCCGACCTCATCGGCTTGGACACCACCCGCGCGGTCGCGGTGTCGATGTACGAGGAGTTCAAGGAGCCCCTGTTCGCGCCGCCACCGCTGCTGATGCGGATGTGCGAGGCGGGCCTGCTGGGCCGCAAGACCGGCCAGGGCTTCTTCCCGTACGGCTGACTCCGGCGCCGCAGTATCGGTGAGAGGGCTACGTTCGATGGCGTGGCGACGACACTTCTGCTCGAGGGGCTGACAAAGCGGTTCGGCAGCGTCGTGGCGGTCGAGGACCTCACGGCGACGGTGCACCCGGGGCGGGTCACGGGGTTCCTCGGTCCGAACGGCGCAGGCAAGACGACCACCTTGCGGATGCTGCTGGGGCTGGTGCGCCCGACGTCGGGGACCGCGACCTTCAACGGCAAGGCGTACGACGAGCTGGTCGCGCCGGTCCGCGAGGTCGGCACGCTGCTCGAGGCGACCGGTTTCCATCCCGGCCGCACCGCCCGTGATCACCTGCGGGTGCTGACCACTGCGGCCGGCCTTGCCGCATCCCGGCCGGACGAGGTGCTCGACCAGGTCGGGCTCAGCGGGGACGCGCAGCGCAAGGTCGGGGGTTTCTCGCTGGGCATGCGTCAGCGCCTTGGCCTGGCTGCCGCTTTACTCGGCGACCCGCCGGTGCTCGTGCTCGACGAGCCGGCGAATGGTCTGGACCCGCAGGGCATCCGGTGGCTGCGCAGCTTCCTGCGAGAGCTGGCTGACCAGGGCCGGACTGTGCTGGTCTCCAGCCACGTCTTACCCGAGGTAGAGCAGACCGCGGACGACGTGCTGGTCCTCGCCGCCGGCCGGCTGCTGCGCTCGGGCACGCTGGCCGAGCTGCAGTCCGAGGGCGGGGGTGGAACCACGGTGCGCACCCCCGACGGCGAGCGGCTCGTTGAGCTGCTCACCGAAGCGGGGCTGCCCGGCCGTTGGCTCGGACCGCACGAGATCCTGGTCCAGGCGTCACCTGCGGCTGTCGGCGAGCTGGCGGCAGCGAACGGCGTGGTCCTGCACCGGCTGGCCGAGACGGCCGGTGGCCTCGAGGACGTCTTCTTGGCTCTCACCGGGCAGGGCCGGCCGTGACCGCCCTGGTCCGGGCCGAGCTGCTCAAGCTGCGGACCGTGAAGCTGCCGCTGTGGCTGCTGCTGACCACGTTGGCGCTGGTGGTGCTCGGGGTCCTCGCTACGGTCCTGACCGCCGGACTGGAAGGGGCGCCGCTCCAACGCGATGACCCTGCGCTGCTCGCCCGCTCCGTCGCCAGTGCCAGCAGCGGCAGCGTCGTGATCCTGGTGCTCGGCATCCTTGCGCTGACACAGGAATTCCGGTTCGGGACGGCGACACCGTCCTTCCTGGTCACCCCGCGGCGCAGCCGCGTCCTGGTCGCCAAGCTGATCGCGATCGCCGTGACCGGGCTCGGCTTCGCCCTGGTCTCTGCGGCTCTGGCGGTGGGCCTGAGTGCTGTCCTGCTACCGCTGCGCGACGGTGTGGTGACGTGGGACCGGACGGTGTTGCAGGTGCTGCTCGGCGTCGTGCTGGTGATGGTGCTGTACGGGCCGATCGGGATCGCGGTCGGCGCCCTGGTCCGCAACCAGATCGCCGCGGTCGTCGGCTCGCTGGCCTGGATCTTCATCGTCGAGCAGCTGCTCGTTGCGCTGCTGCCGCAGGTGGGACGCTGGACACCTGGCGGCGCGAGCAGCGCCGTGCTCCAGCTCGGTGACCTGGCGACCACCCGGGGCGACCTGCTCCCGGTCTGGGGCGGCGCGCTGCTGCTCGTTGCGTACGCCGTCGTCCTGTCGCTGCTGGCAGCCCGGCTCACCCTGCGGCGCGACCTCACCTGACCCGGCGGCCCTGTAGCGCCCCGTCCAGCAGGGCCGGAACTACAGCGGACGGGCGCGACCGCCGCTGGCGGGCGCCCAGGCTTGGGAGAGCAGGGGTCTGCGGCCGGTGTCGTCGTCCTGCGCGGAGTCTTCCCGCGCCGGCGGACGCGGGGGCGGGTTCGACCTGGCTGCCGACCCTGGGTTGGCCGACTGCACGATGCGGTCGGACAGGACGGTCCGGTCGCGTCCGTCGCGCTTCGCCTGCAGCAAGGCGGCGTCGGCAGCTCGGATCAGCCCTTCGCTGTCGGAGGCGTGGTCCGGGAAGGTGGCGACGCCGGCGCTCGCTGTCAGCGCCCGGACGGCCGGAGTCTCACGGACGGCAGCGCGCAGCCGGTCGGCGATGGCGACGCATTGGTCGGTACCGCACTCGGGGAGGATGACGGCGAACTCCTCGCCTCCGTAGCGCGCCGCAGTGTCCAGGTCGCGGCTCGCGACGGTGAGCGCAGCCGCGACGTTGCGCAGAGCCTCGTCGCCGGCAGGGTGGCCGTGCAGGTCGTTGATTTCCTTGAACTTGTCTAGGTCGAGCAGCACGAGGCTGACCGGTTCACCTTGCCGGACCGACCGGGCGAGCTCGCGGTCCAGGGAGGCATGGAAGCTGCGCCGGTTCGCAATCATCGTGAGGTCGTCGGTCGCCGCCAGCCGCTGCAGCTGGGCGAGGCGCTGGACGCGCCGTAACGCCAGCCCGGCGTACGTTGCGCCGCGCTCCACCTCCTCGAGCAGCCGTCGTCCCCGTCGGCCACGCAGTGCCGTCGGGAGCTGGAGTACCAGGGCGCCCAGCGGTCGCCCGTCAGCCGCCAGGGGCAGCACCAGCAGGTCGGCGCCCGGCGGCAGCAGCCGGGCCAGCAGGGGCTCCGTGACGGGGTTGAACGACGAGAGGACCTGCGTCGCCTGCTGCTCGTGGGCGCGCTCGACCGTCGCGCTGGTGCCCGACACCGCCGCGGCGTCGGGCACACCGTGCGTGGCCAGTGGTGCGAGGCGCGACTCTGTCCGGCCGAGCAGGACCCCACGGGGAAAGCCGTACGTCGTCACCACCGCGTCGAGCAGGAGGGACGCGACTTCGCGAGGCTCGCCGGCGCCCAGCAGTCGTTCGGCTAGCTGCAGATTCGCGTCGTCGAAGTCCCGGTTGCGCGCGTCGGCACCAGGCGTGGGCAGCAGGAGGCGCCCGTCGACACGCTCCTCGCGCCACGTCACGTCATCGCCCCCGAAGTCCCCCGGCCCGCAGAGGGCGTGGATCCAGTGTGCCGTAACGCCCAGCTCGCCTCGTGGGCCGAACGGACCCCTGCAACACCTCCGCTCGGCCTAGGTGTTGCGACCTGAGGAGTGGCTCACCCGGCAGCCCGACATCGCCTGGCACCAGGGGTGAGCCATGTACCGGGCCGCCGTGTCGGTCCACGCGGGTCGAAGGCCACCTTCCCCGGTGTCCTGTGGCCCTGGTCGGTGTCCCGGCCAGGGGGGACAATCGGTTGGTCGTGGGACGGGACCTACGTGTGCCGCAGGAGGTCGTCATGGACAGGATTGTCGTCGGCGTGGACGCCGGAGCGGCCGGGGTCGCCGCGATGCAATGGGCGCTCACAGAGGCAGTCCGGTGGGGTGTGCCGCTGTCGGCGGTCCGAGCCTGGTCTCCGTCGGTGTACGGCAATGACTACTCCGGCGTCCTCACCTCCCGTGACGGTCAGCCGGCCGAACGCACCGATGCCCAGCAGCTGGCGGATGAGCAGCTCACGATGGCGTGCGCGCGCGTCCCGGGATCCGACACCGTGGTGTGTAGCGGGACCGCGACCGGCGGGGGTCCGGCACAGGTGCTGCTCGACGCGTCCGGCCCAGGGGTTCTGCTGGTGGTCGGAACTCGTGGCCATGGCGTGCTGTCCCGGGCCGTCATGGGCTCGGTGAGCTCCTCGGTGCTGCATCACGTGCACGGGCCCGTCGTGGCCGTCCCCGAGCCGGCGCCGCGTGACAACCGTCCCGGACGGGTCGTCGTCGGGGTTGACCACTCGCCGGCCTCACTGGCCGCTCTCGCCGTCGGAGCCGAGCACGCACGTCGCCGCAATGCCGTCCTGGTGCCGGTGTACGTCCAGCAGCCGATCCTCGGGGACATGCCCGGGCTGGGCGCGGGCTTCCAGGACCTGGCTGCGCTGGAAGCCGTCGAGCGCCGATCGCTCGAGCTGACCTGTCAGGAGATCGGTTCTCAGGGCGCGGCCCCCGTCGAGGCCGAGGTCATTGTCGGGCACGCCGGATCGACGCTGACGGCGCTCACTCGGCCGCAGGACCTGCTCGTCGTCGGATCACGCGGCCGCGGGGGTTTCGCCGCGCTGCTGCTGGGCTCGACGAGCACGCAGTGCGTGCAACACGCGACGTGCCCGGTGCTGGTCGTGCGCTGAGCGGGCTTGCGGTTCGGCAGGCAGCAGCCCGTTCACGTCAGGACATCGCCGAGTGCGCGTCGGGAGGTGGCGGCGTGACCGCGGGCGTAGCCCAGCCTCAGCACCAGTTGGGGAACCCCGACCAGACCGAGGACGGCCGACAGGCGGCGACGTGGCCCCTCGGTGTCGGTCACCTGCCCAAGCGGCTGACCTTGAACGCCGTGCACGGCTGCGTGCAGCAACAGCAGCCCGCCCGCCTGACCGGCGTGCAACCACGCCTGCGGGCTGTCCCCGACGGTGGTCAGCACGGCGACGTCGGGGTGCTCGGCGACCGGCGCCTGCCCCGAGCCTTGCTCCGGAGAGGACAGCGAGAAGTCGCGCAGTCGCAGCGACGAGCCCCGTCCGCTGAGATCGGCGAGCGCGTCTGACGGGACGCCGTCGTCGCCGGTGTCACGCACCCACGAAGCGAGCTCGCGCCGGTAGTCAGGGTCACGCTGCTCCCGCGCATCGGCTTCGGACAGCAGAACCTCGAGCTCCACCATCTCCGCGCCCCGGACGTACCGCAGCATCGCGCCCTCCTGGTCGACGACAGCCTGCAGTGCGTCGAGCAGTGCCGGCTCGACCGGTTCGTCGTCGTAGACACCGCGCCCGGTGTGCCGTGTCAGCAGCGCCTGCGCCAGGACGACCTCGCTGTCGTCGGCCGGTTGGCCGATGCTCAGCTCGACCCGGGCCAGCAGGGTGGGGTCGTCGGTGGGCAGCAGCTCGACCGCGGCGTCTGCGCCCATCGCGCGGGCGGCGACGCGCGCGTGAGCCAGGGCGGCCCCGCAGGACAGGTGCAGCTGTCGGCCGGCCGGGTCGAGGACAGCGAGCTGCCGGGCCGGGTCGGCGTACAGGTCGAAGCCGGCGGCCCGCGTGACGAAGCGCCATGGCTGGGTGTTGTGCACGCTCGGCGCGAGCGTCGCGGCCTCGACGACGTGGCGGACCAGGTCAGCTTCGATAGAGATCACCAGGTGAGCCTGGCCGTCGGTCGCTCTGTCGAACAGGGCCGCTTGGCAGTCAGCGACAGGACTTTGGTCCCGTTTTCTGGAACTCGGGACTTGCGGTCCGGTGCCCCGGACAGTCCGGATCCACATCGGGTCCGATGCGGGTCCAGAAGGCGTCCGCCCACACCCGGTGTCCGCGGTCGTTCGGATGGAACCAGTCGGCGGCGAACTGCGTCCCCATGGCCTGCCAACCCTGCTCCTCGAGCGCATTTTGCAGCGCAACCACGTGCAGACCGTGCTGCTTGGCATTGGCTCGCAGCATGACGGCCGCCTCTGCGGCGTCGCGCTGCCATCGGCCATGCATGAAGTAGGGCACATCCGCGACGTACGCCCCGGCAGGGAGCGCCTCGGTCAACACCCTCGCCTCCGCAGCGAAGGTGGCTTGGTCGTAGTCCCCGATGTCGTTTCCGCCGACAGCGACGGTGATCACGTCGGGCTCGCGCCCTAGGGCGTCGAGCGCGGGCAACTGTGTGGCCAGGACGTCGCGAATACGTGCACCGCTGCTGCTGAGATTCACCACCTCAACGGGCTGCCCTGTGCTGGTGCGAAGTCGCTGGGCGATGAGGCCGACGTAGCCGCGCCCCGGTGCGCTCGCGCCGATGCTCTGGGCGGCGCTGTCGCCGAGTGCGACGTACAGCAGCCCGCCGGTCTCGCCTCGGGGCTGCGACCAGTACTCGGCGTAGGTACCCACACTCCGACCGAGCTGCCCGAGCTTCACCGCCCACATCGTGCTCAGGGCGAGCACCAGCGCGACGACGCCGGTGATGACGGGGTGTCTTCTGAGGCGATCCATCGCGAGGTCCTCCTGCAACAGCATGCGCTGGGCCGCTCTCGGCAGCCAGCCATACCCCCGATGAGTATGGACGCCTAGGAAGAGATACCCCCCTGGGGTGTGTTACACAGACGTCAGGACGAGGAGGACCCTATGACCGTCGAGACCCACCCGACATACGGCTACGCCGCCGACAAGCCTGCCCACCTCAAGCGCCTGGCACGCATCGAGGGCCAGGTCAGGGGCATCGCCCGGATGGTCGAGGACGACAAGTACTGCATCGACGTCCTCACCCAGGTCTCGGCGGCCACCAAGGCCCTCCAAGCCGTGTCCCTGGCGCTGCTCGAGGAGCACATGGCGCACTGCGTCGCCAACGCCGTCGCCGCGGGGGGTGAGGAGGGGGTCTTGAAGCTGAAGGAAGCCTCCGACGCCATCGCCCGCCTCGTCCGATCCTGATCCACCCACCGAGAGGAACCACCATGAGCACCGAGACCTACACCGTCACCGGCATGACCTGCGGCCACTGCGTCAGTTCTGTCACCGAGGAGGTCACCGAGCTGCCCGGTGTCACCGAGGTCGCCGTCGACCTCGAGTCCGGCTCCCTCACCGTGACTGCTGACCAACCCCTTGGCAAGGACGCCGTACGCGCTGCGGTTGAAGAGGCGGGCTACCAGCTCGTCTCCTGATCCACCCGTTCGACAAGGAGCACCTCATGAACCCCGCCACCACCCTCGCCGCGTACGCCGCGGTGCTCGCGCTCGTCTTCGGCGGCGCGGGTGCCGTCGGGCGCGCGGTCGGGCCCGTCGGCACCGCCCCGGATGGCCAGCACTCGCAGCAGATGGGCATGGCGGCCGGAGGCAGCCGGTGAGCACGCCGGCCCCCCCCCCCCGGGCCACCCCCGAGGTCACCCC
>JACMOY010000137.1 GCA_014377795.1 Actinomycetota bacterium
CTGGGCTGGCGCACCCCACTCGGTGCGGGCGGTGTCGGGCTGTCGGCCGGCCAGCGTCAGCGGCTCGCGCTCACCCGGGTGCTGCTCACCGACGCGCCCCTGGTGGTGCTGGACGAGCCCAGCGCCCACCTGGACGCTGAGAGCGAGCTGGTCGTGCTCGACGCCGTCCGCGCGCTGGGCAGGCAGCGACGCACCGTGCTGGTGATCGCCCACCGCCCTGCGCTGGCGGCCCTGGCGGACGAGGTCGTCGACCTGTCCCCCGTCCCGGTCGGTGCGGCGTGAGCGCGCTCGGCCGCACGCTCGCCCTGCTGGCACCGTCCCGGGCGCGGATGGCGGCGGCCGTGGCGTTCGGCTCGCTCGCGCTCGGCAGCGCGGTGGCCCTGACGGCCCTGTCGGCGTGGCTGATCTCGCGCGCCGCCCAGCACCCGTCGATCGTGGCGCTGTCGCTGGCGGTCGTGGGCGTGCGGGCGCTGGGCATCGCGCGCGGCACGTTCCGCTACCTCGAGCGGCTCGCGTCCCACGACGTCGCCCTGCGCGTCACGGCGCGGCTGCGCGAGCGGCTCTACGTCAGCCTCGCCGCAGCCGACCGCACGGTGGTCGCTGGGCTGCGGCACGGTGACCTGCTCGCCCGGATCGGCCCCGACGGCGTCCTGGTCGGCGACGTGCTGGTGCGCGGGCTGCTGCCCTTCGCCGTCGCAGGGGTCGTCTGCGCCGGCGCCGTCACCCTGGTGGCGACCCTGCTGCCGCTCGCCGGCGTGGTCCTGGCCGGCTGCCTGCTCGTCGCCGCGACCCTGTCACCGTGGCTGGCCGGCGTCGCGGCGCGGCGGGCCCACCGGGTCGCGGACGAGACCTCCGGCCGGACGAGCGCGCTGGCCCTCGAGCTGCTCGACCACGCGACCGAGCTCACAGTGACCGGGCAGGTCAGCCAGCGGCTGGAGGCACTGGGGCGCAACGAGATCGCACGCTCCGACGCGCTGGACGACGCCGCCCGGCCGGGTGCGTGGGCGGCCGCCACGTCGAGCACCGCGACGGGAGCGGCGCTGGTGGGCTGCCTCGTCGTCGGCGCGACGGCGGGGCGGGCGGGCTCGCTGCCACCGGTGGTGCTCGCGGTCGTCGTGCTGACGCCGCTCGCCATGGTCGAGGTCGTGGCGTCCCTGCCGGCTGCTGCCTCCGCGGTCGCTCGCGCGAGTGCTGCGGCGCAACGTCTTTGGCCCCTGCTGACCGCACCGGCGATCACGAGCCGTGTGTCGGCGTCCGTCAGCGTGCCGGACGACGACGCCCGGCTGACCGCGCGCGGCCTCGCCTGCGGGTGGCCCGGACGCCCACCCGTCGTCAGCGGCCTCGACGTCGACGTGGTGCCCGGGCGGGTGCTCTCGATCACCGGACCGAGCGGGTGCGGCAAGTCGACGCTGCTGCTCACGCTGGCCGGGCTGCTGCCGCCGGTGGCCGGGCAGGTGCGCCTGGGCGACAGTGCGCTCGAGGACCTCGAGCCGCACGCGGTGCGACGCGTCGTCACCTTCACCGCCGAGGACGCCCACCTGTTCACGACGACGCTGCGCGAGAACCTGCTCGTCGCGCGCGGCGACGCGACGGACGGCGAGCTCGAATTCGCGCTGCGTCAGGTCGGTCTGCGGTCCTGGCGCTCGGGTCTGTCGCTGGGGCTGGACACGATGCTCGAGCCCGGCGTCGTCTCCGGGGGTGAACGCCGGCGGCTGCTGCTGGCCCGGGCGCTGCTGGTCGGCAGCCGGGTGCTGCTGCTCGACGAGCCCGCCGAGCATCTCGACGCCGCCTCAGCCGAGGCGCTGATGGCCGAGCTCGAGCGGCTGGCGTCGTCGACCGGCGTCGCGGTCGCGGTCGTCACCCATCAGCCGCACCCGACCAGCGGCGGCACGCTGCTGCTGGGCTCAGCCGGCCCAGCAGTGCAGGTCCGACACGGCTCACCAGCCGTCGCGGGCGGCGCGGCTCCAGACCCGCTCGAGGTCGAGGTCGGGGTCCGACAGCAGCTCGACGGCGAACGCGGTGGTGGCCGGGGCGGCCAGGTGGCCGCGGTTCAGGTCGCGCGTGCGGCGCACGGTCAGGGCTGACCCCAGGCCCAGGCCCAGGGGCGCCTCGGCACACAGCTCGCGCAGCCGCGAACCCCCGAGCACCAGCGGTTCTCGCACGTCGACCTGGTAGCGGCAGCGGGCCAGCACCTGGCGGTCGGGGTCGCCGACGTGTACCCGCGGATCACCCTTGAGCGGCGCGAGCGGCCGCTCGTGAGACAGCCAGACGCCCGCGTCGGTGTCGCGCAGCAGCGACGAGACCGTCAGCAGCAGGGCGGCGTCGGTCCACCCGTCGTCGTGCAGACGCACGACGACGTCGGGCTGCGGCCACAGCAGACCGTGGCCCCGCGCTGCCGGGTCGGTGATGAACGGCGCCGTGGCCAGACCCTCGACGTTCTTGACGGCGACGTGGTCCTCGCTGCGGCCGGCGAAGTCGCGACCGTCGTGCCAGGCCACCGCGTCCGGCACGTGACGGAAGTCCGCCCCGGCGAGCCAGCACCGGTTGGCCAGCTCCCAGTCCTCGCCGCCGTACTCGGTGAACGACTCCTCAAAGCCACCAACCCGATCGAACAGGCTGCGCGGCAGGGCCAGCACCGCGCCGATGACGAACCGGTAGCCGTCGTCGCCGACGGTCGCCAGGTCGTCGGTGCGGGAATACGCGTCCGCCAGCCACTGCGGCGCGGGGTGCTCGTCCGGGCCGGGTGCGGTGCCGAGCAACCAGTCGCGCAGCCGGTGACCGGACCACCCGTGCAGATCGACGTGCCGCCGGCGGCCGACGGCCAGCACCTGGCCGGTGCCGACGGCGTCGACCATCGCGGCGACGTACCCGCGGTCGGGCACCGTGTCGCCGTCCAGGAAGCACAGCAGGTCACCGCCACCAGCCGCGGCGCCGAGGTTGCGGGCCGCGGCCGCCCGAAAGCCCAGATCCGGCTGGCGCACGAGCGTCGTGCGGTAAGGGCGCTGGCCCAGCTCGGGCACCACCGGCGACCCGTCGTCGCTGACCACGACCTCGAGCCGGTCCGCGGGCCAGGTCTGCAGCTCGAGCGCTGCGAGCACCAGGTCGAGGCGCGGCTGCGCGTCGAAGTACGGGACGACGACGCAGACCCGCGTCACACCAGCACCTCGGCGTACCGGCGCGCCACATCGGCGGTGCTCGGCCCCAGCGGTGTGCCGGGGGCCAGCCAGGTCGACGACGGGTCGGCCACGGCCCGCCGCAGCGCTGCTGGCAGGTCGTCGTACACGGTCAAGGCGCCCGGCAGCCGCTGCGCCAGCTCGTCGACGTACCGGCTCCGCGGCACCAGCGGACGGCGCCCGGCCGCCAGCCAGGAGCCGATCGACCCCGACGCCGACAGGTGCCGGTGGGCCGCGACCGGGACGGCGACCGCACGCAGCCGCTGCACCAGCTCGGCGTCCGGCAGGTAGCCGGTGACGCACCACCGTCGGCCGAGCTCGCGGGCCCGGCCGGCGAGCTCGTCGAGCAGGTCCTCGTGGCCCTCCGAGGCGCGGCCGAGCACCAGGACGCCGACGTCCGGACGAATGGCGCCCAGGGCCTCGAGCACCTCGAGGTGACCCTTGCCGGGGTAGACGAACCCCAGCAGGGCGACGTCCGGCGGGTCCGCCGGGCCGGGCCGGGCGCTGGGCGCCATCGGCTCGGCGTCGATCGGCAGCGGCACCACCGCGATGTCAGGCGGTGCGGCACCTGGCCCGAGGCAGTCGGCAAGCAGGGCCCGCTCGTGCTCGCTGCTGACGACGACGCGCCGGCTGGCTCGGGCGACGCAGGCGTAGCAGGCTGCCCGGCGCGGCATCGACTGCGGCCCGTCGGAGGGCTGCGGCAGGTCGTGCAGGGTGACGCTGAGCGCCGTCACCTCGGCCAGCGAGGTGAGGACCGCCTGCGCCTGCTCGGGTGAGCGGCCGAACAGCCGGTCCGTGACGTGGGCGTGGGTGCGCCCGCCGGCCACCTGGGCGCGCAGCGAGCCCAGGTCGTCGGGCCCGACCGCGGTGGGCACCCGGACGACGTCCGCGCCGCGGGCCAGCGCGAGCGCCAGGCGGGTGACCCCGTGCTCGTGCGGCCCCACGACCAGGTGTCGCAGTCCGCTCACGTCACCAGGCCGAGCAGGACCATCGTGTCGCGGTGCCGCTCGAGACCGGCAGGGACGACCTGCGGGTGCTCGGCATAGAACCGCAGCTGGGCCTCGCGCACGACACCGTCCTCGACGACCTGGCCGCCGACCAGCCAGTGCGGGCGAGCGGCCGCCGGGTCGAGGCCGAGCGCATCGAGCACCTCGGCGTGCAGCGGGCTGTGCACGCTGTCGAGCAGCGTCCGGCCGGGGTCGGGCACCTCGACGTCGTGGCCGAGGCGGGCGAGCACCCGGCCGGCCAGCCCGCGCAGCAGCTCGTTGCCCGGGTGGTTGACGGTGTGGACGGCGTCCGCACCCGCGGGGGCGAGCAGGTCGCTGACGACCACCGCGCCGTGCCGCTGCTCGCGGCGGGACAGCTCGTCGACCGACGAGCCGGCGACCTCGCGCACGGCTCCCGCCTGGACGGCGGCACCGCGCCGGGGGCCCGGCGCGGCCTCCGCCAGGGTGCGCCGGTCGTGGTAGGGGACGACGGGCGGGTCGCCGACCCCCGGCGCCCGCACGATCGCCTGGAACGGGGTCAGCCCGGCGTACCGGATCGCCGGGACCACGACCACGACCGCCCCGGGGGCCAGCCGGTCGGCGACCTGGGCGGTGCCGAGCGGTAGGTCTCGGTAGTCGGCGCGCACCGGCTGGGTCACGAGCACCGTCGCAGCGGCCAGGACGCGGTCCAGGTGCGGCAGGTCGTCGGCCTCCAGCTCGTGCACCGGCGGCGTCCGCACCGTGCGGTGCTCGCCGGCGCCCGCGAGCAGCACGCGCAGCGCCTCGGCCTGGCAGTTGCCGTGGACGAGCAGCAGGGGCCGGCCGTCGTCCGGCAGCGGCCGCAGGCCGTAGAACTCGCCGAAGTGCTCTCGCCGGCCCTGGTCCGGGCTCGTCCGCGCAGGCGCCGCCATGCCCGCGACCCTAGCTGCGGCCGCGTGCCGCCACCTCCTGGACCAGGGGGTGCCACGCTCGATATGACGGGGGGGCCCACCCGTGTTGTCATGGTGGCGGACCCGGGCAGACCGGACAACGGACAACCCGACCGGGGAGGGTCATGATCCTGCGACCTGCCCCTTGGCTGCCCCGCGACCCGTTCGAGCAGGGCCCGCGGCTCGGGCTGATCCCGATCGCCCCGCGGATGCGGGTGGCGCTGATCGCCCCCTCGCGGCACCCGATCCGCGAGCCGTTCGCCGGCGGCCTGGAAGCCCACGTGCACGACCTGGCCGGCGCCCTGCGGGCACGTGGCCACACCGTCACCCTGTTCGCGGCGCAGGGCTCGGACCACGCCGACCCCCGGTACGTCTTCACCTCGGGCGGGTGGGACCCCACCGCGCTGGCCGCCATCGACCCCTCCATGCCGGACCGCGACTTCCTCAGCGACCACCACGAGCACCTGCGGCTGATGCTGGCGCTGTCCGGTCCGCTCGGGCGCAGCTTCGACGTCGTCCACAACCACTCGCTGCACCACCTGCCGGTCGCCATGGCGCCCTCGCTGTCGCTGCCGATGCTGACCACGCTGCACACCCCGCCGACGCCGTGGCTGGAGTCCGCGGTCTCGATCGGCGGCGGACACGGCACCTCGTTCGCCAGCGTCAGCGCCCACACGGCGCGGCAGTGGGCCGGCATCCTCGCCGACGCGCCGCACGTCGTGCCCAACGGCGTCGACCTGCGCCGCTGGCCGCGGGGACCCGGCGGCGGTGACCTGCTGTGGTCGGGGCGCCTGGTCAGGGAGAAGGCGCCGCACCTGGCGATCGAGGCGGCCCGCCGGGCCGGGCGGCACCTGAGCCTGGCCGGGCCGGTCAGCGACCCGGCGTACGTCGACGCCGTGATCCGCCCGCACCTGGGCCACGGCGTCACCTACCTCGGGCACCTGGACCAGCGCGAGCTCGCGGCAGCGGTGGGCCGCGCCTCGGCGGTCCTGGCGACCCCGATGTGGGACGAGCCGTTCGGGCTGGTGGTGGCAGAGGCCCTGGCCTGCGGCACGCCGGTCGTGACGTTCGCGCGCGGCGGGGTGCCCGAGGTGCTGAGCCACGCGGGTCTGGGCCGGCTGGTCGAGCCGGGCGACGTCGCCGGGCTGGCGGCCGCGATCCCCGCCGCCCAGGCGCTGGACCGCGCCGCGGTGCGGCGGCACGCCGTCGCGCACCTGTCGCACGAGGCGATGGTCGACCGCTACGAGACGATCTACGCCGAGCTGGCCGGACCGGTGCGCCACCTGCCCGAGCCGGTGTCGAGGTGGGCCACGCCCATCGCGGTGAACGCCTCGAGCCACCCCGGCATCGGGAACCAGCCCCAGCGCTCGTAGAACAGGTTGGCGTTGCGCACGATGGCCGCGGCGTGGCGCGTCGGCGGTGACTCGACCTCGTGGTGCTGGTGGTACGCCGTCGCGCCGCCCACCCAGAACATCGTGCCGTCCGCGGCGCCCAGGGTCGTCGCGAAGTCGGTGTCCTCACCGCCGTAGCCCTCGTAGTCCTCGCAGAACCCGCCGGTGACCGCCCAGCTCGTCGCCGGGGTCGCGAACGACAGCGACCAGAACAGCCGCAGGTCGTCGGCGGGCACGAGCGCGCCGTCCCGGGGCGATGGGCGGGCCGGGTGCGGGCCGGCCAGCCCGGCCAGCCCGGCCAGCGGGTAGCCGCCGGGGCCGGCCGGGGGCAGGTAGTGCACCGGGCCGCACAGCACCCACGGCTGCGCCGCAGCCACCCGCTGCGCGGCGTCGCGGTAGCGCTCGAGCAGGGCCGGCGCGGGCACGCAGTCGACGTCCAGGAACACCAGCAGCTCGGCTCCGAGCCCGACCGCCCGGGCTGCCGCGGCGTTGCGGGCCCGCGCCAGCGGCAGCCCACCGGACGCCGGGACGTCGACCGGCACGACCTGTGTGGGCCAGTGCGGGTCGACGACGACATCTGCCACGTCGGGGTCGCCCATCGCGGCGATGACGTGCACATCGGGGCTGATGCTGTTGCGGCGCAACCCTTCCAGCTGGTTGGCCAAGTGGGTGTGCCGACCCCTGACGATCGTCACTACCCCCACCCGCGGCGCGGTCACGGCGCACCGGCCAGCGACTCGAGCGCCGTCGCCGCCCGCTGCGCGCCGTCGCCCGGCGACCACCGCAACCAGCCCGCTCCCCCGCGCCGCAGCGCGTCGTCGAGCAGCCCCGGCCAGTCCTGCGCCGGCGGCCACCGGTCGAGCCCGCGCGCGATGCCGGCGGCGTCGACCGCCCGGGCGCGCGCCACCTGCTCGTCGAAGGGCCGGGCCTGGGCCACCACGACCGCCGGACGCCGGGCCGCGGCGACCTCGGCCACCGCGTTGCTGCCGCCGTGCACCACGACCACGTCCGCCGCCAGCAGGTCGCCCCAGACGTCGTCCGGCTCGCTGCCGCCGAGCCGGTAGGTCCATCGCCAGCCGGGGGTGGCCTCACGGGCGGCCGCGCGCTCGGCGTCGGTGACGTCGTCACCACCCGAACCCCACAGCACCAGCACCCGCCGACCCTGCGCGCCACCGGTGTGGTCGGTCACCGGCCTGTCGTCGAAGCGCGAGAAGGCACCGACGTACGAGGTCTTGTCGTGCCAGCGCTGCGGCCAGTCGGCCGACGCGGCCAGGGCCGGCCACGGTGCCACCAGGCCGGCGGCCACGTCCTGGGCCAGCCGGTGCGGGGCGTCGTCGCGGTCGCCCGCCATCGCCATCAGCGCCACCCGCGCGCCCAGCAGCCGCGCGAGCAGCGCCACCTCGACGGACACGTCCGCCACCACCAGCGCGGGCGCCGTCCGCTCGACCCAGGCGGCCATCGTGGCCATCCGCGCGCGCAGGCCGGGGTGGCCGAGCGGGGCCCAGTGCAGCCGGCCGTGCGCGGTCACGTCCGCGTCCGCCGCGGGTGCCGGCTCGTCGTCGCGCGGCAGCAGCACCCACTCACCCGACCACCCCGGTGGCGCGGGCAGCGAGCTCAGGCCGGTGACCGGCGTCCGCAGGTGGGCGGCGACGGCGACCAGCCGCCGCAGGTGGCCCTGACCGACGTGGTGCACGTAGTAGCCGATCACGACGACACCACGCTGCGGTACAGGTGGCGGTGGGCGACGGCGATCCGGGCCCGCTGGCGGCGCCGCTCGGCCGGGTCGGCCCGCCACGACGGGCGGGTGGCGTGGGCGCGGAGCACCGCCGCGCGCAGGCTGCCCTCGTCGACGATCGCCTGCCCGTCGGCGTCGAGAGCCAGGTCGAAACCGAGCGCGGGTTGCTGCTCGTGCCAATGGCCGACCCGGGGCCCGAGGACCGCCGTGCCCAGGTCGTGGCAGGCCACGAGCCACCCCGAGAGGGTGCCGTACGCGGAGGGCAGCCCCGACAGGTCCAGGCCCAGCACGTAC
>JACMOY010000138.1 GCA_014377795.1 Actinomycetota bacterium
CTGCTTGCCAGGGTGTACCTCAGCGAGGTCGCGCCGACCTGAAGGCCGGGTGGAGCGCCCAGCCCCAGCCGCCCGACCAGGCCGGCCGGGTCGGGCGCGGCGCTCAATGCCGTGGTGAGGTGCGCCCCGTCGTCGGCGCCGAGCCCGGCGGCCGCGGCCCGTACTGCCGTGACGGCAGCCGTTAGATGCCCGGCTGCGGTTCTTCCGTTGTCCAGCGTGACCGGACCCGCGAGCGCAGCGGCCAGCTGGTCGGTTTCGGTCTGGGCCTGTGCGAGGTGCGCGACGACCGCGTCGAGCACGTCGGCAGGAATCGGCACACCGAGCGCCGCGGCCAGGTCATCCGGCTCAAGCAGATCGACGACACGAGCCTGCGCGTACCCAAGGGCTGCGCGGAGCAGCGTCGCACCCAGGTCGGCCATGCCCCTCCCGCCGCGAACGCCACCAGTCCATGGTTATCGCCGAACGATCGCTTCACGCTAGCACTCGAGCACCGCCGTGGACAGGTCGTGTCGCTGTCACGTTTTTGTACATGACTATGTAGATGCCGATCACGGACGCCCGCGCCCAGCTGGGCTCGTTGGTTCGCCGTGCATGCGTCCGCCCATCGCAGCGCGAGCGCTCCACCACGACGCATCGCCGAGTTCATGAGCAGGTGCCAGAGGGGACCCAGCCGGTCGCCAATGGTCAGATCAAGGAACGTGCGGGCCCAGTCCGCCGACCACGTGGTCGCGTGGGAACGTGATGCCTTCTCTTCACGTCCGGTAGGCGGCTCAGCTTGCCTGGCCGGGGAGAACGAGATCTTCTTGGCCTTGACCGCGGCGGTCAAGGCTGTGCACAGGATGCTGTGCACGTTGCGGACGGTGGCGGGGGAGAGCGGTCCGCGGCCGCCGGGGCATCCGTCAATCTCCAGAGTGCGGTAGCGCGGGCGTCGAGGCGTTCGTGGTCGGGCCCATCCAGCCGGCGGTGACCGGCGAGCGGGATGATGCGCTTGCACACGTCGCGCTCGTACCCAGCCAGCGTCTGGGGGCTCTGCGTGCATGTCCCAGCCACACCCAGCGAGGCGGCCCAGGTCAGGGTGGTGGGGGACGGTACGTGCCTTGACTCCATGGCCGTCGTGGTCCCTCTGCGGAACTTGGTGGCCTCACGGCCCGGTGCGCAAGCGCTTCTTGGTCCCACGGCGGTGGCGGCCGCACGCGGTCGCGGTAGGACCACGTGACGTCAAAGATGATGGCCCCTTCGCCACTGGATGACTGGCTGAGTGGCATGTGCTCGACCCTCGGAACGAGGAACGACCAGCCTCCCGAGGCCAGTTGTTCCAGCAGTTGTTCCGCTGGGTTCGACACGCTGCAGCCGAGAAAGAAACCCCAGGTGAAAGGGCTGGAGCTGTGTGTCCGGAGGGGGACTTGAACCCCCACGCCCGTTAAGGGCACTAGCACCTCAAGCTAGCGCGTCTGCCATTCCGCCACCCGGACGAGTGGACCACGTGCAACCTGCAGGCGCCGTGATGCGACGTGAAGATTAGCACGCAGACCGGTGCGTCCCGGCCGGCCGACGAGGTCGTACCTCGCGTTACCGTGGCCCGCGTGACCCGCACTGAGAACACCACCGACGTAACCTCGACCGCTGCGGTCGACGAGGTCGCCGAGCTGTGCCAAGGGCTCCTGCGCTACGACACCAGCAACTACGGTGACGGCTCGGGGCCAGGTGAGCGCGCGGCGGCCGAGCACGTCATGGGGCTGCTGCACGAGGTGGGGCTCTCACCCGAGCTGGTCGAGAGCGAGCCGGGCCGGGCCAGCGTCGTCGTCCGCGTCGAGGGCGACCCGGCGGGCACGGCAGACCGCGGTGCGCTGCTGGTGCACGGGCACCTGGACGTCGTGCCGGCCGACGCGGGGGACTGGCAGGTCGACCCCTTCGCGGGTGAGGAGGCCGACGGCTGCCTGTGGGGGCGCGGCGCGGTCGACATGAAGGACATGGACGCGATGATGCTCGCTGTGCTGCGCGACCTGGCCCGCAGCGGTCGGCGTCCCCCGCGCGACCTGGTCTTCGCCCTGTTCGCCGACGAGGAGGCCGGCGGGGTGAAGGGCAGCCACTGGGTCGTCGACCACCGCCGCGACCTGCTGGACGGCGTCACCGAGGCGATCAGCGAGGTCGGCGGCTACTCGGTCACCGTCGACGGCCGCGACGGCGACCCGGTGCGGATGTACCTGCTGCAGACCGCCGAGAAGGGCATCGCCTGGCTGCGTCTGGTCGCGCACGGCACCGCCGGTCACGGCTCGCAGATCAACACCGACAACGCCGTCACGCGACTGGCCCAGGCGGTCGCGCGCATCGGCGCGCACGAGTGGCCGATCCACATCACCCCGACCGTGCGCCAGTTCCTGGACGGCGTCACCGAGGTCACGGGGGTCGAGTTCGACCCGAGCGACCCGGACCAGATCCTGTCCCGCCTGGGCACGGTCGCGCGGTTCGTGGGGGCGACCTTGCGCGACACCACCAACCCGACCCTGCTCAAGGCCGGGTACAAGCACAACGTCATCCCGCAGGTCGCCGAGGCGTTCGTCGACTGCCGGTTCCTGCCGGGCCACGAGGACCTGGTGATGGACACGGTGCGCGGGCTCGCCGGCCCAGGCGTCGACGTCCAGGTGCACCACCGGGACATCTCGCTCGAGACCACCTTCGACGGGCGACTGGTCGACGCGATGGTGGGGGCGCTGCAGGCCGAGGACCCGGGTGCACCGGTGCTGCCGTACTGCCTGTCGGGCGGCACCGACAACAAGGCGCTGAGCCGGCTGGGCGTGCGCGGCTTCGGCTTCGCCCCGCTGCAGCTGCCCACCGACCTGGACTTCGCGGCGATGTTCCACGGCGTCGACGAGCGGGTGCCGGTCGAGGCGCTGCGCTTCGGCACCCGGGTGCTCGACCGGTTCCTGCGCACCTGCTGAGGACGGCGGGTCAGGCGGTGCGCTGCACCCGGATGATCCGCCGTCGCAGCCACACCTTGCGGGTCCCGCCGGTGAACAACCGCACCCGCGCGAGCTCCCACCGCCCGTACTCGGCGTGCTCGGTCAGCAGGACCCGGACGTCGGCCCGCGACACGGCGCCGGGCAGCTGCAGCACGCGGTACTCGTACTCGACCATCAGCGGTGTCGCCGCCGTCCTGCTCGTCGCCTCGTGCTCATCGACCCCATTGTGCCCGAGCCGATACCGTCGAGCCATGCCCACCGACCCGCGTGCCGCCCTGACCGCCCTGGTCGCCGCTCTGGAACGGCACCTCGAGGCCGCAGCCGCTCGGCGCGGCGAGAACGACCCGGTGGTGCTGGGGGCCTACCGCGCGCTCGCGGACGCGTTCGAGGACTACGACGACGCCCTGCTCGACGCCTTCGACGAGGTCACCCCGCTCGAGGTCTTCCACGGCGACGACGAGGAGTTCGACGAGGAGTTCGACGGCCCGGGTGAGGGGTCGGGCAGCTACACGGGCATGGACGACGAGGAGTACGAGGACGAGTCCGACCCCGCATCAGCGGACCCGTCGTCCGACGCCCCGGGCCCGGTGCGCGCGACCTGATCCGTCGTCAACCGCGGGCGGCGTCGAACAGGCCGCGCAGGGCGGCCAGCTGGGCGTCAACGTCCCAGGCGAGGGTGGCGTCGCCGACCGTCAGCTCGGTCATCGACCACCCCGGCACCTCGCACGCCCCCCACCCGTGCGCGAGAGCGACCCGGTCGTCGGTCATCACGCGGACGACCTCATCGTCCAGCCGCTCCGGCGCAGCGTCGACGAACACCCGGAAGGCGTTGGTGTGCGGCGGTTGTGGCAGCACCCGCACCCCGTCCACCGAGTCCAGACCGGCGGCCAGCTCACGAGCCCGCTCGAGGTACGCCGCCATGCGGGGCAGCCGCTGCGTCAACCCCAGTCGCGCGCCGACCGCGTACGGCAGCAACGTGAACAGCGTTCCGCCGTGCCGTGACCGCCACCGGCGGGCCTGGGCGACGAGGTCCTCGGGGCCGGCCAGCACCGCGCCGGCCATCGATCCCAGGCCCTTGTAGAACGAGACGTACACCGAGTCGGCGAGGGCGGCGATCTCGGCGAGCGGGCGGTCGTAGAACGGCTGGCTCTCCCACAGCCGCGCCCCGTCCAGGTGCAGCGGCACCCCGCGCTCGCGCGCCCGATCGCTGAAGGCGACCAGCTCATCCCACGTCGGCAGCAGGTAGCCCGCGTCGCGCAGTGGCAGCTCGAGGCTCACCGCAGCCAGCGGGCCGGCCAGGTCGTCCAGGTCGGCGACGGTCGGCTGGCGCGGCTCGTCGGTGAGGCGCTGCACCCGCAGGTGGTGCAGCTCGGACAGCGCGTCCAGCTCGTGCAGGACGAAGTGCGAGAGGCCGTGCACCGCGACCGCGTCGGACGGCGACCGCTCGGCCCACGAGCGCAGCGCCGCCTGCTGGGCCATCACCCCGCTGGGCATCAGGACGGCGGCCGGCTTGCCGAGCAGCTCGGCCACCTCGCTCTCCAGTGCCCCCACCTCGCCGCCGTCGCCGTAACGGTCGAGGTCGACCTCGGTGGCGCCGGCCGCCAGCTCGTGCAACCACGCGGCCGGGCTGATGGCGCCGTGCCCGACCAGCCACCGGGTGCAGCCCCGGCGGGCCTCGGCGCGGCGCGCGGCGCGCTCGACCGGCGTCATGCCGACACCTCGTCCAGCGCGTCGCGGATCTCGGGCGGCAGGTGCACCTCGGCGCTGGTGAGCGTGCCACGCAGCTGGGCGGCGGTGCGCGCCCCGACGACCGGCGCCACGACCCCCGGCTGGTCGCGCACCCAGGCGAGCGCGATCTCGGCCGGCGAGCAGCCCAGGCCGTCGGCTGCGGTGACGACGGCGTCCACGATCCGCCGCGACCGGTCGTCCAGGTGGTGCTCGACGAAGGCAGCGAGGTGCGGTGAGGCGGCACGCGAGTCGGCGGGCGTGCCGTGGCGGTACTTGCCGGTCAGCACGCCCCGACCCAGCGGTGACCACGCGAGCAGGCCCAGGCCCAGGGCCTGGGCCGCACCGACCACCTCGGACTCTGCCTGGCGCGCGAGCAGCGAGTACTCGACCTGGTGGGCCACCAGGGGGGTGGTGCCCCGCACCTCGGCGAGCGTGGCCGCCCGGGCGCTCTGCCAGCCGCCGTAGTTGCAGACCCCGACGTAGCGCGCGCGACCGGTCGACACCGCCCACTCCAGCGCCGAGAGGGTCTCGTCCAGCGGCACGTCGTCGCTCCAGGCGTGCACCAGCCACAGGTCGACGTAGTCGGTGCCGAGGCGGGCCAATGAGGTGTCCAGCGCCGCGAGCAGCGCCCGGCGCGAGGTGTCGACCGCGCCGGCCCGCGAGCCCAGTCCCGCCTTGGTGCACAGGACGACGTCCTCGCGCGGCGCCAGCCCGGGCAGCAGACCCCCGATGAGCTCTTCGGCCATCCCGTCGCCGTAGCCGTCGGCGGTGTCGACCAGCGTGCCACCCGCCTGCAGGAACGCGGCGAGCTGCTCGCGCGCCTCGTGCTCGTCGGTGTCACGACCCCACGTCATCGTGCCGAGCGCGAGGCTCGACACCCGAAGACCCGAGGCGCCGACGTACCGCTGCTGCATGGGCGTCACGCTACCGGCGTCGGGTCGACCGGCCGTTACGCTCGCCCGCATGTCGCACCAGACGCATACGCCCGGCCGGTTGCGCCTGGGTCTGAACCTCGGTTACTGGGGCACCGGCGGTGACGGCGACAACCTGGCGCTGGCCCGCGAAGCCGACCGCCTCGGCTACTCGGTCGCCTGGGCCGCCGAGGCGTACGGCTCGGACGCCGTCACCGTGCTGTCGTGGGTGGCGGCGCAGACCACCCGCATCGACGTCGGCAGCGCGGTGATGCAGATCCCGGCCCGAACCCCGGCGATGACCGCTATGACCGCGGCGACCCTGGATGCGTTGAGCGGCGGGCGGTTTCGCCTGGGACTGGGTGTGTCCGGGCCGCAGGTCTCCGAGGGCTGGCACGGGGTGCGGTTCGACAAGCCGCTGGCGCGCACCCGCGAGTACGTCGACATCGTGTCGATGGCCCTACGGCGCGAGACCGTGAGGTACGACGGGACGCACTTCACGCTGCCCCTGCCCGACGGGCCCGGCAAGGCGATCAGGCTGACGGTGCACCCTGTCCGCGACCGCATCCCGCTGTACCTGGCTGCCGTCGGCCCGAAGAACCTCGAGCTCGCCGGTGAGATCGCCGACGGTTGGCTGGCCATCTTCTTCAGCCCCGAGCACGCCGCCGTCTCGATGGATCCGTTGCAAGCCGGGCGGATCAAGGGCGACCGCGTCGGCGAACCGTTCGACGTCGTCCCCACCGTGCCGGTCGTGATCGCCGACGACCTCGAGCAGGCCGCCGCCCCGGTGCGCGGCTACGCGGCCCTGTACGTCGGCGGCATGGGCAGCAAGGAGCAGAACTTCTACAACGCGCTGGCCCGCCGGATGGGCTTCGAGGCCGAGGCGGACGAGGTGCAGCGGCTGTTCCTGGACCGCAAGCACCGCGAGGCCGCCGCCGCCGTCCCCCTGGACTTCATCGACCAGACGGCGCTGATCGGCCCCCGCGAACGGATCCGCGACCGGTTGCACGCGTACGCCGAAGCCGGGGTGACCACGCTCAGCGTCTCGGTGCTCGACCCGACGCTCGAGCGAGGTCTGCACACGATCCGCACGATGGCGGAGCTGCTGGACGAGTCCGGTCTGGCAGCCTGAGCGTCGTGAGCGACCTGACCTACGTCCAGTCCGTCGTCCTCGGCGTCGTCGAGGGCCTGACCGAGTTCCTGCCCGTCTCCAGCACCGGCCACCTGACCATCACCGAGAAGCTGATGGGCCTGAAGGTCGACGACCCCGCCGTCACCTCCTTCACCGCCGTGGTGCAGCTCGGCGCGATCGTCGCCACGCTCATCTACTTCCGCTCTGACATCACCCGGCTCGCCGGGGCCTTCGTCGGCGGCCTGCGCGACCGCGAGCGCCGCGACACCCTCGACTACCGGCTGGCGTGGTTCGTCATCGTGGGGTCCATCCCGGTCGCCGTCGCCGGCCTCGCGCTCAAGGACGTGATCACCGGACCGCTGCGCAGCCTGTGGGTCGTCGCGGTGGCCCTGATCGCCTGGAGCCTGGTGATGGTGGTCGCCGAGCGTCGCGCCACCCAGTCCAAGGGCGAGCGCGACCTCACGCTCACCGACGTCCTGGTCATCGGTCTGGTCCAGTGCATCGCCCTGGTGCCAGGCGTCTCACGCTCGGGTGCCACCATCTCGGCCGGCCTGCTCCGCGGTGTCGACCGGGTGAGCGCCACCCGGCTGTCGTTCTTCCTCGCGATCCCCGCCCTGACCGCGGCGGGGCTCTACGAGCTCAAGGACGTCGACACCAAAGTCGTCGGCGTCGGTCAGATCCTCATCGGCACCTTCGTCGCCTTCGTCGTCGCCTACGCCTCCATCGCGTGGCTGCTGCGCTTCGTCCAACGCCACCCCCTCACGGTGTTCGTCTACTACCGCGTCGCCCTGGGCCTCGCGCTGGTCGTGCTGCTCGGCGTCGGGGCGCTGTCGGCCACCTGAGGCACCGGCTGCGGCGAACGGGTGACGTCCCTCCGCCGACCGGATGACGGGGGCCACCTGGCGCGCAACCCGGGGGGGTCGGCGCCGATGCGAATGGCGTGCCCGCCTACCGCGGGGTCGCCGCCGTCGAAGGAGAGCAATGCCGTCCACCCGAGTCCTCGCTCTCGCGCTCGCCGGC
>JACMOY010000139.1 GCA_014377795.1 Actinomycetota bacterium
GCTCGGTGGGGTCGATGTCACCGAGCACCCGGCGCAGGGTGGCGGCGACGCCGTCGTGCCGCGCCTGCAGCACCTTCGCAGGCGAGGCGACCGACCACGCCGCGGGTAGGGCGGCGCCGACCAGCGTGGGCGAGAAGACGTAGAAGGTGGCGACCGTGACCTCTGCCGGCACCGGGCCCATCGGCGCCGAGCGGGCGGCGAAGTAGGCGAGCGAGGGTCGAAGGCCGAGGGCCTTGTAGCGCTCGCGGGGCTCGGGCGCGAAGTAGCCGGTGACGTGCAGGACCTCCAGCGACGACCAGGCCCGGCGGCCCGACTTGGCCAGCGGTGACATCTCGATCACGACGCGTCCACCTCCAGTGGTTGGTCCACGGATCCCACGAGAGCCTCGAGCAGCTCGGCCAGGCCGTCGTCCTCGACCGTGCCGCACACCTCGTCGGCCGCCGCCACCACGTCGGGCGAGGACTGTCCCATCGCCACCGACCGGCCGGCCCAGGCGAACATCTCGACGTCGTTGCGGCCGTCACCGACCGCGAGGACGTCGGACGAAGACACGCCCAGCGCGCGCGCGGCGATCGCCAGGCCGTGCGCCTTGCTCACACCGTCGGGCGCGATGTCGAGCCACGCCGTCCACCCCACGGCGTAGCTGCCGCCGTGCAGGCCCAGCCGCTCGATCAGCGCCAGGAAGTCCTCGGGGGTGTGCTCGGGGCTGCGCACGACCACCCGGGTGGCCGGCGTCCGCAGCAGCTCCTCGAACGGCACGATCGTCAGCCGGCCGATCAGCTCGCCGTCCGGGAACGGCCCGGTGAGCCGGAAGCCCAGGCCGAAGTCCTCGACCGCGTAGACCGCCGACGGCAGGTGCTCGCGCAGCATCAGCAGCGCCGACGAGGGGTCGAACGTGACCACCTCGACCGACTCCCACCCCTGTGGCAGTGCAGGATCCAGGCGCACAGTGACCGACCCGTTGCTCGTGACGGCATACCCGGTGAGCAGCCCGAGCTGGTCGAGCACGGGCAGCGTCGCGACCAGCGAGCGGCCGGTCGCGATCACGACGTGGGCGCCCGAGTCGGCCACCGCGCGGACGGCGACACGCACCCGGTCGGTCAGCCGGCCGTCGTGGTCGAGCACCGTGCCGTCGACGTCGAGGGCCACCAGACCCGGCGTCACGCTCGGCGCACCGGCTCGAGGACGTCGAGCCCGACGTACGGGCGCAGCGCCTCGGGCACGACGACCGAGCCGTCCGCCTGCTGGTGGTTCTCCAGGATCGCGACCAGCCAGCGGGTGGTGGCGGCCGTGCCGTTCAGCGTCGCGACGTGGCGGGTGCGCCCCTCGCCCTCGGGGTCGCGCTCGCGGATCTGCAGCCGGCGCGCCTGGTAGGTCGTGCAGTTGCTCGTCGACGTCAGCTCACGGTGCCGGCCCTGGGTGGGCACCCACGCCTCGCAGTCGATCTTGCGCGACGCCGGGCCGCCCAGGTCGCCCGCGGCGACGTCGATGACGCGGTAGGGCACCTCGATCGCGTCCAGCAGCCCGCGCTCGACGGCGAGCAGCCGCAGGTGCTCGGCGGCGGCGTCCTCGGGCCGGGCGAAGCTGAACATCTCGATCTTCTGGAACTGGTGCACCCGGATGATGCCGCGGGTGTCCTTGCCGTGCGACCCGGCCTCGCGGCGGTAGCAGGTCGACCACCCGGCGTAGCGCAGCGGGCCGTCGCTGAGGTCGAGGATCTCGTCGCTGTGATAGCCGGCGAGCGCGACCTCGCTGGTGCCGGTGAGGTAGAGGTCGTCGTCCGCGAGCCGGTAGACCTCGCTGGCGTGGGCGTCCAGGAACCCCGCGCCGGCCATCACCTCGGGGCGCACCAGGGTGGGGGTGATCATCGGGACGAAGCCGCGCTCGATCAACCGGGCCATGGCCAGGTTGAGCAGCCCGAGCTCAAGGCGCGCGCCCGGGCCGGTGAGGAAGTAGAAGCGCGACCCGCCGACCTTGGCGCCGCGCTCGGTGTCGATGGCGCCCAGGCGCTCGCCCAGCGCGAGGTGGTCGAGCGGCTCGAACCCCTCGGCCGCGAAGTCCCGCGGCGTGCCGACGGTGTCGAGCACGACGTAGTCGTCCTCACCGCCGGCCGGCACCTCGGGCTGGACGACGTTCGCCAGCCGGCGCACGAGGGCGTCCAGCCGCTCGGCCGCGGCGTCGGCGTCCGCCTGCAGGCTCTTGACCCGCTCGCTCTGCTCGCGGTCCGCCAGGACGAGGGTCATCTTGGTGGCGCCGCTGGCCGCGGCGACGGCCTTGCCGGCGGCCTTCTGCTCGGCGCGGGCCTGCTCGAAGCCGGCGAGGGCACCGCGGCGCTCCTCGTCGGCGGCCAGGACGTGGTCGACCAGGTCGGGGTCCTCGCCGCGGGCGCGCTGGCTGGCCCGCACGGCATCGGGGTCGTCGCGCACCA
>JACMOY010000140.1 GCA_014377795.1 Actinomycetota bacterium
AAGGACGGTGAGCGGTGGTAGGGCAGCGCCGTGCCCGGGTCGGCCTGCAGCCCCCCGGCGTCGCTGAGCGTGTACGTGCCGGTCGGCGTGCGCAGGTCGCCCTCGCGGTGGTCGCTGCTCCAGCCCTTGGCCCCCACGTGACCACGCCACCGGGCCGAGCGGACCCAGCCGGCCGCCGTGCGCTGGTACAGCTCGACCGCAGTGGTCGCGAGGGACGCGGCGTCGCCGCGCACGAGCACCACCTGCGAGCTGGACGACGGCACCGAGGCGGCGGTGTGCGTCCCCACCCCGGCCACCGACGCGAGCGGCCCTGGGACCTGCCGGTCGGGTGCGACGGCGGGGGCGTCGCCGGGTGCGACGGCCGGGGCGCCGCCGTCCGTGACGGACGACGGGGCCGGGGCTGCGGCACTCGTCGGCGTGGGCTCGTCCACTCCAGACGCGCGGGCCGCCCGCCACAGCACGACGACGAGCAGAGTCGCCAGCAGCAGCACAGCCAGCGCCCGCCGCCGCCGGACCCGGCTCGAGGCAGGGCGGCGGCGCACGACCAGGACGTGGCTGATGTCTCCTCCTGCGGGTCAGGACCCCACCTGTGAACAGTCACCTGCTGATAACAGGGTAGTCACGAGACCGTCCGGCGCGCCGCGACCACGCGCGCGGCGCGGTTCGACGGGGTGCCCAGCCGACCTACAGTTGGCAGCGAAGCCGTCGTCGACGTCCCCGGGAGCAGCGCTGTGCAGGCCAGTTCTCGCCGGGCGTTCCTCGTCTCGCTCGGGGCGGTGGCTGCCGGCACCACCGGCTGCTCGGCCGGCCGGACCGAGGGCTCGGCGGCCAGCAGCCCCAAGGCCCCGTCGAGCACCGCGCGGCCGACGTCCGGCTCGCCCAGCCCGACCGCGACCCGCCCCAGCGCGCAGGATCCCACCGCGTCGGGCGCCGACCTCGTGCACGGGCCGCGCGACGTGCCCGCCGTCGCGCTGACGTTCCACGGTGCCGGTGACCCGTCGCTGACGCGAGGGGCCCTGGCGGCGCTCGCGGCGGCGGACGCGAAGGTCACGGTCATGGCGGTCGGCACCTGGCTGCAGCAGAACCCCTCCCTGGCCCGGGCGGTGCTCGACGCCGGCCACGAGCTGGGCAACCACACCTGGAGCCACCAGGCGATGCGCCGGCTCGGCCCGGTCGCGTGCCGCACCGAGATCGCCCGCGCCAAGGCGCTGATCACCGAGCTGGCCGGGACGCCGGTGCGCTGGTTCCGGCCCAGCGGCACGCCCACGAGCACCGCGACGATCCGGGCGGCCGCGCTCGCGTCCGGGTACGACCGGTGTCTGTCCTACGACGTCGACCCGCTGGACTACACCGACCCTGGTGCGGCCGCGGTCACGCGCGGGGTCCTGTCGGCGGTGCGGCCGGGCAGCATCGTCAGCCTGCACCTGGGTCACGCCGGGACGGTCGCCGCGCTGCCCGATGTCCTCGCCGGGCTGGCCGACCGCGGACTGCGCGCGGTCACCACCTCGAGCCTGGTGCAGGGCCGCGGATGAGGAGCCGCCGCTACCGCCTGGTGCGCACCGGGATCGGGGC
>JACMOY010000141.1 GCA_014377795.1 Actinomycetota bacterium
ACCGACAGCTCGTGGGTCGTCCCGATGCCGCCGACCGCGTGTCCGTAGTTGATCTCGGTGTTCCACACCGGGAGTCGGATGTTCTTGGCGGCAAGGACCTCGCGCGCTCGGCGGATCAGCACGGCGGCTCCCTCGGGCCCGTCCTGCGGGAGCGGGTACGCGGGCACGTTGATCACATCGGCGTACCGGAACCCGCCGACGTTCGCGTAGTGCGACAACCACGTCGTGCCGCTGCCCCGCAGCGTCGCCGACGGGGCCGCGACCACCGCGAGCCGGTCGATCCGCTTGATGGTGCGGTACGCCAACGAGCTCAGCCGGGCCATCTCGACGGTGCTGCCCTGCCAGAAGAGGCTGAGGTTCGCCTCGTTCCACACCTCGTACGCGGCGATCCGGCCGCGGTAGCGCGTGGCGACGGCCTGCACGTAGACGACCCAGTCGACCTCCGACACCGGCGGTGACGCCGACCCGTCCATGCTGCTGCTGCCCGCGCCGGTGACCCACGACCACGGGTACCGGGCGGCCCACTGCGGGGTCGACCCGAGCACCAGGTCGACGTCGGCGCCGTGCGCCTCGGCGTTGTCGACGGCGGCATCGAGCGCGTCCCAGCGGAAGACCCCGGGCGCCGGGTTGACGTCCCGCCAGGTGGTGCCGGTGTCCCACAGGCGCACCGAGCTGACGGTCCCCGGTGGCACCTGCGGCCAGCGCCCGACCGTGATCAGGTTCTCGTGCACCCCGAAGTACGAGGCGCCGGTCGGCGCGTACCGGGTCGACGGCGCGGGCGCGACGGACGCCGACGCCGGCGCCGCGGTCGTGGTGGCCACGGCGAGCGCCACCAGGGCAGCGAGGACGGCGGTGACGGCTCGGGACATGCCCGAATCATGGACACCTGCCGGACGGGTCCGCAGCGCAAACGCCCGGGCGGCGGGGCACCGGTGCAGCCCGGCCCGCTGATCTACGCTGCCGAGCGTGCCGAGCCGCCCCTACGTCATCGGCGTCGACGGGCCGAGCGGCGCGGGCAAGACCCGGCTGGCCGTCCAGCTCGCCGACACGCTCGACGGGGCCGGCGTCGTCCACCTGGACGACCTGTACCCCGGGTGGGACGGCCTGGAGGCGGTCCTACCCCGGCTGGTGAGCTGGGTGCTCGCCCCCCTGGCTCAAGGGCGGCGGGCGCGGTGGCGCCGCTACGACTGGGTGGTGGGCCGGTACGCCGAGTGGCACCAGCTCGCGCCGACGACCACGGTGATCGTCGAGGGCGTCGGGGCGGGAGCGCGGGTCTGCGCCCCGTACCTGGACCTGCTGGTGTGGGTGGAGGCACCCGAGCCGGTGCGGTACGCCCAGGCGATGGCCCGTGACGGGGTGGGGTATCGACCACACTGGCGGCGGTGGTCGGCGGCCGAGCGGGCCCACTTCGGGCGGGAGGACACGCGTGGGCGCGCCGACGTCGTCGTCTCGACCGACCGCACCTGACCTGCGGGTCGGGGCTCGGCAGGCGCTCGAGCGCCGGATCGAGCGGCTGCGGCGGTACGGCTGGCACATCGCCCAGTGCGCGGTCGCCGGGGCGGTGGCGTACCTGCTCGCCCACGCCCTGCTGGGCCACCCGCAGCCGTTCTTCGCCCCGGTCGCCGCGATCGTCAGCCTCGGCCTGTCGTACGGCCAGCGACTGCGCCGGGTCGGCGAGGTCACGATCGGCATCGCCCTCGGAGTGCTCATCGGCGACGTGTTCGCGAACGTGTTCGGCACCGGTGCCTGGCAGCTGCTGCTGGCCGTCGTCGTGGCGATGACCCTGGCGATCATGCTGGACGCCAGCCCGCTGCTGATCATCCAGGCCGGGGTCCAGTCGGCCATCGTCACGACGCTGGCGCCCTCGGCGGGCGCGGGGCTCGGGCGGTGGCTGGACGCCGTCTGCGGCGGGCTGGTGGCGCTGCTCGCGGCCGCCGTGGTCCCGGGATCACCGCTGCGGCGTCCCCGGCGGGTGGCGGGGGGCATCGCTCACGAGCTGTCGACGTGGCTGCACGACGCCGCTGCGGCGGCCCGCACCGCCGACCTCGACCTCGCCTACCGCACCCTCGAGCGGGCCCGGCGCAGCGAGTCGGCGCTGGACGACCTGCGCCAGGCCACCCGCGAGGGGCTGGACGTCGCCCGCTCCTCCCCCTGGCGGCGCCACCACCGCGGCGACATCCTCGCCGTGGCCGACCTCGCCGTCCCCCTGGACCGCGCCGTCCGCAACGCCCGCGTGCTGCTGCGACGCACCGTCGTCGTGACGCGCCGCGGCGAGACGCTGCCGGACGACACGCTGGCGCTGCTTGACGCGCTGGCAGGGGCGACGACCACGATCGCGCGCGAGCTGGACGAGCAGCGCGAGCCCCGCCGCGCCGTCGTGGCGCTGCGCACGGCCGCCGCCGACTCCAGCCGGGTGGCCACCGGCGGGTCTTTGTCCGCGGACGTCGTCCTCGCCCAGACCCGATCGCTCGTGGTCGACCTGCTGCAGCTGTGCGGGGTCGACGTCCCCGAGGCGGAGCGGCTCGTCACACCGGCGACGGGCGCCCCGCGCGCCGCACGACGTTTGCCGCCGGTTGATGGCGAAGACGCCTGATTTCCTGAGTCCCACGCGTCACATGCCTTACGCTCAGTAGGCGACCGCTGACCGCGCCAGGTGGGCACGGCGCTCGACCAGACCCGTCCATGGGGGACCTGTGCTCAAGACCACCGTCCTTGTCGCCGCGGCGACCGCCGCCACGCTGCTCGCCTCGTGCGGGGCCGGGGGCTCGTCCGACACCGCTTCGTCAGCGTCGTCGTCCTCGGCGCTGGCGCCGAGCGGGTCGTCGTCCGCTGCGGCGCCGGCTGCGACCCCGACGGGCGTCCCGACCGCCGCCGGCACCGGGGTCGGCACCGACGGCGTCCTGCCGCTGGTCAGCAGCTCGGCGTCCGGCTTCCCGACCGGGTCACGGGTGTCCCCCAACTTCTTCGGCGTGCACGACTCCACGCCGACCGGGCCGAACGGGTGGCCGCTGGCCAGCATCGGCACGATCCGGCTCTGGGACGTCGGGGTGTCCTGGCGCGACATCGAGAAGACCAAGGGCCGCTACGACTTCACCCGGCTGGACGCGATCGTCCGCCAGGCCAACCTCAAGCGCGCCGAGACGCTGATCGTCCTGGGCCAGACCCCCCGGTTCTACGCCTCGAAGGTGCAGCGCACCGACGTGTACGGGCCCGGCGCCGCGTCGATGCCGAACAACCTGAGCGCCTGGAAGCGCTACGTGCAGGCGGTGGCGAGCCGCCCCGGCGTCAAGGGCAACAAGTACGTGCAGTTCCAGGTGTGGAACGAGGCGAACGTCGTCGAGTTCTGGAGCGGAACGCCCGCCCAGATGGCGCTGCTCACCAAGACGACCCGCGACGCGCTGGCAACAACCAACAGCTCGAAGTTCCTGCTCGCACCGGCTCTGGTCACCCGCGCGGCGTTCCAGCGCACCTGGGCCGACAAGTTCTACGCGCAGAAGGTGGGCGGGCGCCCGGTCGCCGACTACGTGAACGCCGTGTCGCTGCAGCTGTACCCGCTGCCGACGGGCAAGCCCGAGGACTCGATGACGATCCTGGCGCAGGACAAGAAGATCCTGGCCAAGTACCGGGTGACCAAGCCGATCTGGAACACCGAGGTCAACTACGGGCTGAACGGCCCGCGCAACGTCGCCCCGCTGTCCAGCGCGCTGCAGGCGGCGACCATCTCGCGCACCTACCTGCTCAACGCGGCGAACGGCGTCAAGCGGGTCTACTGGTACCGCTGGGGCAACACCACCATCGCCAACACCCGGACGACCGCAGCCAACGAGGTCACGCTCAGCCCGGCCGGCACGGCCTACGCCATCACCCGGGCCTGGATGGTCAACGCCCAGCTGCGCAGCTGCACGCGCAACGCGGTGGGCACCTGGACCTGCACGATCACCTACAGCGGCGGCGTCCGGCGCGTGTTCTGGAACCCCAGCCGCGCGGTCACCGTCGCGGTGAACGGCGCGACGTCGCACCAACTGCTCGACGGCACGACCCGCTCGTACTCCGCCCGCACCATGCGGCTCAAGGTCGGCCCCTCGCCGGTGATGATCCGCTCGGCGCGCTGACACCGATCGTCACGGGGGGCTGATGAGGTCACCCGGCCGGTCGACGTCCCGGTCCTCGCCCGTCCCGTCGCACGCGACGGCGGTCACCAGCTCGCGGTGGGTGCGCAACCACCCGCGCGCGCCCTGGTCACCGACGGCGAGGCCGGCGACGTCGTCCCACACCTCGCGGCCCAGTAGCACCGGCTGTCCCGGTGTGCCGGCGTAGGTCGCCTGTGCCGCAACGGCTCCAGCCGCGTGGGCGGCGACAAGCCTCGCGACGGCCCGGTCGCCCACCCAGGGTGTGTCGACGAGCAGCACCACCACCGCGGACGACGGCCCGGCGGCCAGGTGCGCCAGCCCGGCGACCAGCGATGAGCCCATGCCGGACTGCCATTCCGGGTTGTCGACCACCTCGGCACCGGGCACGACGAGCGGTGCGGCGCCGGCGACAACCAGCAGGTCGGTGCAGCCGCCGCGGGCCAGTATGGCCACCGCGCGGTCGACCAACCGCACGCCGTTCAGGCGAGCCAGCGCTTTGGGGCCGCCGAACCGACGCCCCGCCCCCGCGGCCAGCACCAGACCGCTCACGTGACCCATTCCGCAACCCTAGGCGCGGGGATCGGTCACCGCGCGAACGGACGCACCTCGACCCCGGCGGCGGTGAGCGCAGCCCGGACGGCGCGCGCGATCTCGACCGCGCCGGGCGTGTCACCGTGCACGCAGATCGACTGCGCTGCAACGACGATCGGGGCTCCGTCGACATCCGCCACGGCCTGACCGCGCGCCATCGCCAGGCAGCGGCGGACGATGTCGTCAGCGTCGTGCAGCACCGCACCCGGCAGCCGACGTGGCACCAGCTCGCCGTCCGCGGTGTACGCCCGGTCGGCGAAGGCCTCGTGCACGACGGTGAGCCCGGCGTCAGCCGCGAGCCGCAGCCACGCTGACCCGGACGAACCCAGCACCGCCAGGGACGGGTCGACCTCGACCACGGCACGCACGACGGCGGCGGCCTGGGCCTCGTGACGCGCGATGGTGTTGTAGAGCGCGCCGTGCGGCTTGACGTAGGTCACCCGGGTGCCGGCCGCGCGGGCCAGCGCCTGCAGCGCGCCCACCTGGTAGACCACGTCCTGCGTCAGCTCGTCCGGCGCAACGTCGATGAAGCGCCGACCGAAGCCGGCCAAGTCGCGGTAGCCCACCTGGGCACCGACCCTGACACCGCGCAGGGCCGCCCGCTCGCAGACCCGGCGCATGATGCTCGGGTCACCGGCGTGGAACCCGCAGGCGACGTTGGCGCTGGTCACGACGTCCAGCAGCCCGTCGTCGTCACCGAGCGTCCAGTGCCCGAACCCCTCACCGAGGTCGCTGTTCAGGTCCACCCGCGGCGCCGCCCCGTCCACGTCAGCGGCCGTGCGTCCGACCGGCCTGCACCAGAGCGGCCAGTCGGCTGCCCTCGCTGCGGGCGATGGGCCCGTCGGACTTCTGCACCGCCATCACCGCCAGCTGCTCGCCGTCCGCGAGGTCGAGCACGACCCACGGGTCGCCACCCGCGAACCGCACCCGCGACACCTCGTCCCAGGTGACGGTGCGGGTCAGCAGCACGTTGCGCACCACCAGCCCGGTGGGCGAGGGCACCGCCCGCAGCGCCGCGAACCGCCACATCGCCGCTCCGATCAGCAGCCCGAAAGTGAGCAGCAGCACCGAGTCCAGCGTGCTCCACCCGCGCAGACCCGTCGTCGGGACGACGAGGGCGAGCACGGCGAAGACCAGCACCGAGACGACCCCGAACCCGATCGCGACCGTGCGGCCCCGGTGGGGGACGAACGGCGCGTAGGGGTCGTTCACAGCCGGCACGCGTGGATGTCGGTGACCAGGATCGCCCGCGCCCCGAGGTCGTACAGCTCGTCCATCACCTGGTTGGTGGTCTTGCGCGGCACCATCGCGCGCACCGCCACCCAGCCCTTGTCGTGCAGGGGGCTCACGGTCGGCGACTCCAGGCCCGGGGTCAGCTCGCAGGCCCTGGCCACCAGCTCGACCCGGACGTCGTAGTCCATCAGGACGTAGCGGCGGGCGACGAGCACACCCTGCAGCCGGCGGGAGAGCACCGTGACGGCTGGGCTCTCGGGTGCGCCGGCCCGGGTGATCAGCACCGCCTCGGACTCCAGGATCGGCTCGCCGAACACCTCGAGGCCGGCCGCCCGCAGCGTCGTGCCGGTCTCGACGACGTCGGCGACCACGTCGGCGACCCCGAGGCTGACCGAGGTCTCGACCGCGCCGTCGAGCCGGACGACGGCCGCGGCCGTGACGCCGCGGTCGCTGAGGTAGCGGCGCACCAACCCCTCGTAGGACGTGGCGATCCGCTGGCCGTCGAGGTCGGTCGCCGACGCTGCCGTGCCCGGGCGGGCGGCGAAACGGAAGGTCGAGCGGCCGAAGCCCAGGCTCATGATCTCGGTCGCGTCGGCGCCGGAGTCCAGCAGCAGGTCACGACCGGTCACCCCGACGTCCAGGGTGCCGGCGCCGACGTACACGGCGATGTCGCGCGGGCGCAGGAAGAAGAACTCGACGTCGTTCTCGGGGTCCTGCAGGACGAGCTCACGACTGTCGGTGCGCTGGCGGTACCCGCTCTCGCGCAACATCTCGGAGGAGGACTCGGCGAGCGAGCCCTTGTTGGGGACGGCCACACGCAGCACGGCGGGCTCCTGGGTGGGGGGATCGGGACGGCGGCTGGACGGCGGGGCGACCGCTCACAGATGCGCGTAGACGTCCGGCAGGGTCAGGCCGCTGGCCAGCATCAGCACCTGCAGGTGGTACAGCAGCTGGCTGATCTCCTCTGCGGTGCGCTCGGCCCCCTCGTGCTCGGCGGCCATCCAGACCTCGGCGGCCTCCTCGACGACCTTCTTGCCGATGGCGTGCACCCCGGCGTCCAGCTCGGCGACGGTGCCCGAACCCGCCGGGCGGGTCGTCGCCTTCTCGCTGAGCTCGGCGAACAGCGCGTCGAAGGTCTTCACAAGCGCCCAGGCTACCCGTGCGCCGCCGCGCCGAGCCGCGACGCCAGCTCGCGGGCGAGCAGCCGGCCGCTCTCGAACGCCGCCTCGACCCGCGGCCGGGTCGACCAGCCGTCACCACAGCGGCCCACGAGGTCGTCCCCGAGGTGCCACGGCTGCTCGCGCGTCGAGGCCGGCTGGGCGTAGGTCCAGCGGTGCACGAACGTCCAGGTGGTGCGGTCGGCGAGGTCGGCGACACCGGTGACCCGGGCCAGGGCCGCCAGCATCGTCGCCGTGGCACCCGCGGGCTCGGCCAGGTGGGCCCGGGCCAGGCCCGCCGTCGAGCGCGCCACCAGGACGGGCGCCCCGTCGCCGCGCCGGGCGCCGTCGTCCGCGACGAACGTGATCGACGGGTCGTCGTGCACGAAGGCGGCGTCCAGCTGGGGCCAGCTGCGCCGGTCGAAACCGGCGGCCAGCACCAGGGCGGGCGTGTAGTCGGTCAGGGTGTCCGCGACGTCGAGCAGCCGGGCCGCCTGGGGGTCGGGCATCGCCAGCACCACGGCCGACGCCGGTTCGCCGTCGACGAGGCCGGGGGCGACCCGCTCGACGACGTGGTCGCTGACGACGTCCAGCCCGCGCGCGAGGTCGACGACCAGCGACCGCAGGCCCGCCGTCGCGGCCCAGCGCACCGGCCCGGCCTTGGTGCCCTCGAGCCCGTCCGGACCGGCCAGGTGGAACGTGTCGGTCCACGTCCGGGCCAGTCCGCGCTCGCGCCAGTCCTCGACGACCGCCGCGAACGCGGGCTCACCGACGGTGAAGTACGACGCGCCGGTGTCGACGGCGTGCCCGTCGACGGTGCGCACGGCCATCCGCCCACCCACCCGGCCACCGCGGTCGAGCACCCGCACCGGCAACCCAGCGGCCGCGAGCTCGCGGGCGCAGGCGACGCCCGCGATACCGGCACCGACCACCACGACCGGGTTCACGCGCCGACCCCTTCGCGCACCGGCAGCGGGTCGTAGGTGGTGCTGCGCTCGCGGACCGGGCGCCCGATGCCCGCGGCGATCTCGGTCAGCTCAGCGACGGTCTTGGCTGAGCCGTGCTGCGAACCGGCCATCCGGCTGATCGTCTCCTCCATCAGGGTGCCGCCGAGGTCGTCGGCGCCACCGGTGAGCATCGCCCGGGTGCCAGCGGTGCCGAGCTTGACCCACGAGGTCTGCACGTGGTCGATCCGGCCGTGCAGCATGATCCGGGCCACGGCGTGCACCGCCCGGTTGTCGCGCAGGGTCGGGCCGGGGCGGGCGAGGCCGGCCAGGTAGACCGGGGCGTTGGTGTGGATGAACGGCAGCGGCACGAACTCGGTGAACCCGCCGGTGCGGTCCTGGACGCCGATCAGCGTCCGCAGGTGGGCCACCCAGTGCCGCGGGTGGTCGACGTGGCCATACATCATCGTCGAGCTGCTGCGGATGCCGAGCTCGTGGGCCGTGGTGACCACCTCGACCCACGCGGACGCCGGCAGCTTGCCCTTGGTGAGCACCCACCGGACGTCGTCGTCGAGGATCTCGGCCGCCGTCCCAGGGATGGTGTCCAGCCCGGAGTCCTTCAGCCGCTCGAGCCAGGCTCGCACCGGCACGCCCGCCTTCGCGGCCGCGGTGGCGATCTCCATGGGAGAGAAGGCGTGCACGTGGATGCCGGGCGCGGCGGCCTTCACCGCGCGGACGATGTCGGGGTAGGCGTTCGGGCCGAGGTCGGGCGAGATGCCGCCCTGCAGGCAGACCTCGGTGGCGCCCAGCGCCTGGGCTTCGGCGGCGCGTTCGCCGACCTGCTCGAGCGACAGGGTGTAGGCGTCGGTGTCGGTCTTGCGCTGCGCGAACGCGCAGAACCGGCACCCGACGTAGCAGACGTTGGTGAAGTTGATGTTGCGGTTCACCACGTAGGTGACCTCGTCACCGACCACGTCGCGGCGCAGGTCGTCGGCCAGCGACGTGACCGCGTCCAGAGCCGCACCGTCGGCCGTGATGAGCGCCAGGTAGGCGTCGTCGCCGAGCCCGGCGGGGTCGTCGACCGCCTGCCGCAGCGCGGCCGCGACGTCCGACCCGAGGCGGGCCGGCGCGCCGCCGTCCACGCGCAGCGCGACCTGCTGCCAGTCGCCGTACACCTCGTCGAAGTCGCTGCGTCGGTCGCTGGTGCGTCCGCTGCCGTCAACCTCTCGGTGCAGCTCGGTGCGGCCTGAACTGTCGAGCCCTCCCCCGTCCGGCTCCTGCCACGCGATGCCCTGCGGCACAACGTGTTCACGGGCCAGCCCGGTGTCAGCATCGGCCAGCGCACGCACGTGCGGGTGCAGCCTCGGGTCGATCCACGGCTCGTCGCGCTGCAACGCGCCGGTGACGAACCGGGGGTGCGCGGTGAGGCGCTCGCGCAGCTCCAGCCCGTGCTCGGCGGTCCAGCGGGCCAGGTCGTCGACGTGCGGCCAGGGCCGCTCGGGGTTGACGTGGTCGGGGGTCACCGGCGAGACACCACCCCAGTCATCGACACCGGCCCGCAGGAGCGCACCGATCTCGGCGGCGTCCGAGAGGTTGGGCGGCACCTGCAGGCTGACCGAGGGGCCCAGCAGCAGCCGGGCCACCGCGACCGTGGCGAGCAGCTCGTCCTCGGGCAGGTCGGGCACCGAGCGCATCGCGGTGTCGTCCTTGGCCCGGAAGTTCTGGACGATGACCTCCTGCACCGAGCCGTACTCGCGGGCGACGCGCCGGATCGCGAGCAGCGCGTCGACCCGCTCGGCCGGGGTCTCGCCGATGCCGACCAGGATGCCGGTGGTGAAGGGGACGCCGACCCGACCGGCGTCCTCGAGCACCCGCAGCCGCACCGCGGGGTCCTTGTCGGGTGAGCCGTAGTGCGGTCCGCCGGGCTCGCTGAACAGCCGCGTGGCCGTGGTCTCGAGCATCATCCCCATGGACGGGGCCACCGGCTTGAGCCGCTGCAGGTCCGACCAGCTCAGCACGCCGGGGTTCAGGTGCGGCAGCAGTCCCGTCTCCTCCAGCACCCGGACGGCCATCGCCCGCACGTACGAGAGCGTGTCGTCGTACCCGTGGGCGTCCAGCCACTCGCGGGCGGCGGGCCAGCGGTCCTCGGGACGGTCGCCCAGGGTGAACAGCGCCTCCTTGCAGCCCTGCTCGGCACCCGCTCGCGCGATGTCGAGCACCTCGTCGGGGCGCAGGTACGGCGCAGGCAACCGGCCCGGGACGGTGGCGAAGGTGCAGTAGTGGCACCGGTCCCGGCACAGGCGGGTGAGAGGGATGAACACCTTGCGTGAGTATGTGACGACGCCCGGACGACCAGCCGCCAGCATCGCGGCGTCGCGCACCGCGGTGGCCGCCTCGCACAGAGCGGCGAGGTCGGCGCCTCGCGCGTGCAGCAGCACCTGCGCCTCGACCGCGTCCAGCGCCTTGCCGTCACGGGCGCGGGCCACCGCACGCCGCAGCTGCGAGGTCGTGGGGGTGGTCACCGCTGGGCCGAGCACGAGGTTCTCAGGCACCGCGCGAGCCTATGCCCCGCCGAGGGCCGCCAGCGTGGCGGCCGTCGCGACGGCCGCGGTCGCCGCCTCGTGACCCTTGTCCTCGTGCGAACCGGGCAACCCGGCCCGGTCCAGCGCCTGCGCCTCGTCGTCGCAGGTGAGCAGACCGAAGCCGACGGGCACGCCCGTGCGGACGCTGACGTCGGTCAGCGCGTTGGTCGCGCCGGCGCAGACGTACCCGAAGTGCGGTGTGCCACCGCGGATGACCACACCCAGTGCCACGACGGCGTCGACGCCCGGGGCGAGCCGGGCCGCGGCGACCGGCAGCTCGAACGCCCCCGGCACCCGCACCACCACGACGTCGGTGACCCCGGCGCCCGCGAGGCCACGGCGGGCGCCGTCCAACAGTCCCTGCATCACCGCCTCGTGCCACCACGCCGCCACGACCGCGACCCGCAGCCCTCGCCCGTCCGCCGTCAGCGCCGCCGCGCCCGAGCCGCTCACGCCGGCCGCCGCTCGGTCCGACCCGGGTCGACCCGCGCGGGCAGGTCGTGACCCATCCGCTCGCGCTTGGTCTCGAGGTAGGCCTCGTTGTGGACCGTGGCCGCCGACACCAGCGGCAGCCTGTCGACGACGTCCACGCCGTGCGCGGCCAGTCCCTCGACCT
>JACMOY010000142.1 GCA_014377795.1 Actinomycetota bacterium
GCTCGGGCGTCCCGTCGGGGCGCAGGACCCGCACCCGGGCCTCGATCCGTCCGGAGCCGAGCAGCAGGGTGAGGACGTCGCGACTCGCGGCGCCGCGCTCCCAGAGCCGGGCAGAGGGCCCTGTCACGCAGCGCAGCAGCTCGGCGGCGTCCGGCGCGTCCGCCCCGCGGCACGACAGGTCGTCCCGAAGGGCCGCGGCGAGGGCCGCGTCGGCGCCGGCCACGCGCCGGGCGAGGTCGGCCCGGGCCTGCTCGCGCTCGCGACGACCGCGGGTGCGCTCGGACACGGTGGTGCCCAGGATCATCACCGGGCTCATCAGGGCGAACAGCAGGAACATCGGCTGACGGGTGAGGATGGCCGCCGGCACCGCCACGGCCAGCGGCAGCACCATGGCCAGCCACGGGACGCCCTGCCGCCGCTCGGTCGCGTTCGCGCCCGGCCGGTGCAGGTCGACCGGTGGTCGTGCCGGCCGCGGCCGTGGCCCGGGGTTGACCTCGATGGCGCCCTCGCGGCTGATCCGCGTGGCCGCTGGCGGCACCGCCGGCGAGCGCATCACCAGCGTGCTGTGACCGGCGCTGATGCGTTGGCCGGGCTGAAGCGGGTGCGGTCCGTCACCGATGCGGGTGCCCTCGACCGTCGTCCCGTTCACCGACCCCAGGTCGCGCACGGTGACGCCGTCCGGCGCGACCCGCACCGCCAGGTGCCACCGCGACGCGTCGGCGTCCTCGACCCGGATCTCGGCGCGCGGCGAGCGGCCGACCCGGTGCTCGCCAGGGGGCAGCGCATGCACCCGGCCGCTGTCCGGGCCGCCCACGACGTGCAGCTGGAGCAGGCCGCGGGCGCGGGGCACCAGGTCGGGTGCGCCGGCGACGAGCAGGACGCCGTCCACCAGCGGCGGCCGACCGAGGACGGCGTCTGCGTCGACGGGCGCGCTGTCGCTGATCAGGGGGGTGCCCGACGCCATCGCGCAGGCGTCCAGGACCTGGTCGCGGACCTGGCACCACGTCGTGCCGGCCGGTGCCGAGAGCTCGATGTCGATGGGGAGGGCGTCCCGGACGGGGTCGAGGACGGAGCAGCGCAGGGTCACCACCCGAGCAGTCTGGCCGGGGCGCGCACGCCGCAGCCGCCGTCGTCCACAGGGGCGCCCGCAGACCTACCGCCCACGTGCCCGTGGCCATATCGTGACATCCACGGGGATGGTTCGGCGTCGTGACCGAGTGGGTGCACCGGCCGGGTGGGGGTGGTGGACGCGTTGGCGCAGGTCGAGCGCGAGGTGCGCGGGCTGGTCGCGGACGTCGTCGCGGACTACGACGAGCGGTCGATGTCCGGCAGCCTGCCGACCCTGCTCGACCCGGCCGGGGCGGTGCAGCGGGTGTGGGACGCTGTGGCCGGTTTCGGTGCGCTGCAACCGTTCCTGGACGACCCGCGGGTCGAGGAGATCTGGATCAAGACCGTCTGACCGTGAGGTAAGTCCCCTGGCCGCCCTCGTTGTTCGTGTGCAGCTGAGCTGGGCCTCGACGACATACGCAAGCCCCGCTTCGGGGGACCCGCTGCGAGGAGGAGCGAGGAGCGCCGGCGTCGGCGACGAGCAGCGCACCGTACGGCAGCGGTGGCTGGCCCAGGACGGCGTCCGGCGACAGCGGCTGCCCGCTCACCTGCGCAGACCCCGGACCAGGGCGTGCCGGCGGGACCGGACACCTCGAGGTCGACGGGCGCGGTCGGGTGCCTTGCGTCGACCACGGTGCAGCGCAGGGAGGGCACGGCACGAGGGTGCCTCAGCGGCGCGGTTCCTCGCCACCGTCGTCCACAGGGGTGCAGGGGCGCCTATCTTGAGTGGAGCCACGGCCGTCGACGGCGCGGACGTGCGGGCGCGAACGCTTCCACGAGACGGGGACTCATGACGGCGACGGATCAGGCAGTGGGGCAGGGATCGCAGCCGACCGGGACGCTGGGTGAGCGGTTGTCCTCGGCGCTGCCCGGGGCGGTCAGCCTGGGTATGACTGACCGGCTGCGCATGGCGCACGACGCGTCGCACTACCTGCTGACCCCGCAGGCCGTGGTGGCCCCGGCCGACGCGGCCCAGGTGGCGACCGTGATGAGGGTCTGCGCCGAGCTGGGCGCACCCCTGACCTTCCGCGCCGGCGGCACCAGCCTGAGCGGGCAGTCCGTCACCGACAGCGTGCTGGTCGACGTGCGCCGGCACTTCGGCGCCATCGAGGTGCTCGACGCGGGCCGCCGGGTGCGGGTGGGCCCCGGGGCAGTCCTGCGCCAGGCCAACCTGCGGCTGGCCCGCTACGGGCGGCGGTTGGGGCCCGACCCGGCCAGCGAGTCCGCGTGCACCATGGGCGGGGTCATCGCCAACAACTCCAGCGGCATGACCTGTGGCACCGAGCAGAACACCTACCGGACCCTCGAGTCAGTCGTCGCGGTGCTGCCGTCGGGCACCACGATCGACACCGGCGCAGCGGACGCCGACGCGCGGCTGCGTGCGCTGCAGCCCGAGCTGCACGCGGGCCTGCTGCGGCTGCGCGACCGGGTGCGGTCCGACGCGGCCTCGGTGCTGACCATCCAGCACCAGTTTTCGATGAAGAACACGATGGGGTACGGGCTGAACTCGTTCCTGGACCACGACCGGGCCGTCGACATCCTGATGCACCTGCTGGTGGGCAGCGAGGGCACGTTGGCGTTCGTGGCCGAGGCGACCTTCGCCACTGTGCCGGTGCGGCCCCATGCCGCCACCGCGCTGCTGACGTTCGCCGACCTGCACCGCGCCACCTCCGCGCTGCCGGAGCTCATCGCGTCGGGCCCCGCGGCCATCGAGCTGTTCGACGCCACGTCGCTGCGCGTGGCGCAGGTGGACCCGCTCGCCGACGCCGCGCTGCGCGGGATGCAGATCGACGCCCACGCCGCCCTGCTGGTCGAGTGGCAGTCGGCCGAGCTCGACGAGCTCGTCGAGCAAGAGGTGGTCGCCCGCGCGATGCTGGCCGGCCTGCCCCTGGTCGGCGCCACCACGCCCAGCCGCGACGCGGGTGCCCGCAAGGCGCTATGGACGCTGCGCAAGAATCTGTACCCCGCAGTGGCCGGTGCCCGGCCGAGCGGCACCACCGCGCTGCTGGAGGACATCGCCGTCCCGCCGGCCGACCTGGCCGTCACCTGCGACGGCCTGGCGACCCTGTTCGCCCGCCACGGCTACCGAGACAACGTCATCTTCGGCCATGCCAAGGACGGCAACATCCACTTCATGCTCACCGAGCGCTTCCACGCAGGTGAGGCACCCGACCGCTTCGAGGCCTTCACCGAGGAGATGGTCGACCTCGTCCTCGGCCACGGCGGCACGCTCAAGGCCGAGCACGGCACTGGCCGGGTGATGGCCCCGTACGTCGCGCGCCAGTACGGCGCCGAGCTGTACGACGTGATGTGCGAGGTCAAGCGGCTGTTCGACCCCACCTCGGTGCTCAACCCGGGGATCGTCGTGGGCGCCTCGCCCACGGCGCACCTGGAGCACCTGAAGGTGCTGCCCACCGTCGACGCGGAGGTCGACCGGTGCACCGAGTGCGGCTACTGCGAGCCGGTCTGCCCCAGCCGTGAGCTGACCACGACGCCGCGCCAGCGGATCGTGCTGCGCCGAGAGCAGGCCGCGGCCGAGGCGGCGGGCGACACCGAGCTGCTGGCCCAGCTGCGCGCGGACTACGACTACGACGCGGTGCAGACCTGTGCCGTGGACGGCATGTGCGCCACCGCCTGTCCCGTGGCCATCAACACCGGCGACCTGGTCAAGCGGCTGCGGGCCGAGGGGCAGGGCCGGCTCACCGACGGCGGCTGGAAGGCCGCGGCGAACCACTGGGGCGCGGCGCTGAAGGGGGCGGCCACCGGCCTGAACAGCGCGGCCCTCATGCCGCCCGTCGTGCCGGAGCAGGTCAGTCGCGCGGCGCGCGTCGTCGCTGGCGACGATCGGGTTCCCCGCTGGGACCGCTCGCTGCCGGCGGGTGGGAGCACCCGCCGTCCGCGCCAGCACGCGCACCCCGCGGCCGTGTACCTCCCGTCCTGCCAGAGCAGCATGTTCGCCCCTGAGCGCGGTGCCGACGGCGCCCATGCGGGAGTGACCCCCGCGGTGCTCGCGCTGGCCGAGCGGGCGGGGGTGGCGCTGGTGGTGCCCGAGGGCATCGCCGACCACTGCTGCGGCACGCCGTGGTCGTCCAAGGGTCTGACCCAAGGCCACGCAGCCATGGGCGCGAAGGTGCGCCCGTGGCTGGCCGCGGCCACCGAGGGCGGCAGGCTGCCAGTGGTGTCGGACTCCGCCACCTGCAGCGAGGGCTGGACCCGGACCGTGGACGGTACCGGAATCCACGTCGTGGACGCCGTGGCCTGGGTCGCCACCGAGGTGCTGCCAACGCTGCCCGAGGGCACGAGGCTCGATTCGCTCGCGCTGCACCCGACCTGCTCGTCGGTGCGGGCCGGGCTGGACGTGCCGCTGCGGGCGGTGGCCGCCCGGGTGGCGCACGAGGTGGTGGTGCCCGACGCGTGGGGGTGCTGCGGGTTCGCCGGCGACCGAGGCATGCTGCACCCCGAGCTGACCGCCTCCGCGACGCGGGAGCAGGCCGCGCAGATCACCGCCCGCGAGTTCGACGCCTACGCGTCGGTCAACCGCACCTGCGAGATCGGCATGTCCCGGGCCACCGGCCGGCCGTACGTGCCGCTGCTGGAGCTGCTGGAGCGGGTCACCCGCGGCTGAGGCCAGGGGGGCGGCGCCGATCGATGTCCCGGCGCCGCCCGGCGCGGACGGCTCAGCGAGCGCGGGCCGACAGTCGCAGCCAGGTGTCGACGACCGTGTCGGGGTTGAGCGACTTCGACTCGATGCCGCTGGCCCGCTTCATGATCGGCTCCCAGTCGGGGTCGGTCATGTCGGCGACCAGCACCTCGTTGGGGACGAACTCGTGCATGGACGCGACATCGGTGAGCACCCGCACGGCCCCGGCGCCGATCTTCTGGCCGATCGCGCGCTACTGCGGCCACATCGTGTCGTTGAAGCACGTCGCGAACAGCGCGACCCGCCGGCCGGCCGCCGGACGGGCTCCAAAGGTCACGGCAGCATGCCCGACAGGACGGTCGACTGCAGGCCGACGATCAGGCACATGGCGATGATCAGGCCGAGGCTGCCACGGCAGCACCTTGCGCACAATGTCGGCCTCACGCCCGATCAGCCCGACCGCGGTGGCGGCGATGGTCAGGTTCTGTGGGCTGATCATCTTGCCGACAACCCCGCCGGAGGTGTTGGCGGCGACCAGCAGCGTCGGGTCGATGCCCGCGGTCTTGCCGGCGCTCTGCTGCAGCGTGGCGAACAGGGCGTTCGCGCTGGTGTCGGAGCCGGTCACCGCCGTACCGATCCAGCCCAGGGTCGGGCTGAGGAAGGCGAAGGCCGCGCCGGTGCCGGCGATCCAGGTGCCAATGGTTATCGTCTGGCCCGAGAGGTTCATGACGTAGGCGAGAGCCAGCATCGACGCGACGGTGACGAACGCGAACCGCATCCGGTGCGCCGTCGCACCCACCTCCGCGCCCCAGCCGGACACGCCGATGCGGTAGACGAGCGCGACGACCAGCGAGCAGATCAGCAGCAGCGTGCCGGGTGAGCTCAGCCAACCGAGGGCGTAGGTGGTCGACGCGTTGGGTTTGCCGGCCACGGTCAGGACCTCCCCGGACAGGCCCGGCCAGGGGATCTTGACGTCGGTGCCGGTGAGCCACGCCTTGACCGGGGCCACGAGCTTGGCGGTGCTGAAGACGACGATGACCAGCAGGTAGGGGAACAGCGCCATCACGATGCGGCGGGGAGTCATCTCGCTGGCGCGCACCCGCAGGGCCTCGGCCGAGACGCGGTGGTCGGAGACCGGCCCTGGACCGGCCGAGCCTGAGCCGGCCGAGCCTGACCCGGCCGAGCCGGCGACCCCCCGGGCCCCACCGGCCATGGCGAGGTCCCGCTCACGTTCGGTGGCGAGGGTCTCGAGCGCGTCGTCTCGGCCACTGGGCTGCCACACCTTGAGGAAGAGGACGGCGGCCGTCAGGCCGGCCAGCGCGGCGATGATGTCGGTCAGCTCCACCGAGATCCAGGTGGCCGCGACCCACTGGGAGATGGCGAACGTCAGGCCGACGACGACGGCGACCGGCCAGGTCTGACGCACGCCGCGGCGCCCGTCGGCCATCAGCACGAGCAGCAGGGGCACGAAGGCCGCCAGGATCGGGGTCTGGTGGCCGACGTACGCGCCGATCTCCGTGTAGGGGATGCCGGTGAGGTTGCCCGCGGTGATGATCGGCGTGCCGACCGCCCCGAACGCCACCGGGGCGGTGTTGGCGAGCAGGACGACGGCGGCGGCCCGAAGCGGTGAGAAACCCAGCGCCATCAGCATCACGCCGGTGATCGCGACCGGTGCGCCGAACCCGGCCAGGGCCTCGAGCAGACCGCCGAAGCAGAACGCGATGATGATCGCCTGCACCCGCGGGTCGTCGGAGATGAGGTGGAACGTCGCGCGCAGGTCCTCGAAGTGGCCCGATCGCACTGTGACCTGGAAGAGCAGGATCGCCGTGAACACGATCCACATGATCGGGAAGACCCCGAACGCCGCTCCCTCGGTCGCCGCGAGGACGGCCAGGTGCACCGGCATCCCGAAGCACAGCCAGGCCACGACGACCGCCACGGCGACCGCGCTGAGGCCGGCCCAATGCGCCTTCCACCGCAGCACGCCGAGGGTGACGAACACCGTCACCAGCGGCAGCACCGCCACCAGGGCGGAGAGGGCGAGGCTGCCAGCGACCGGTGCGATGTCCGGGCGGAAGGCGGTGGGCAGGGCAAGGGCGGTCATTAGTCCTCCGAGTCGCACGGCACCGGGCGGGAGCTGCAGTGGTCAGACCAATCGGGCTTGCGGGTAGACCGTAGGGGTGGGCACCAGCACTGTCAATGGTCTGACCACCGTGGCTCGGCAGCCTCGGAGGTGCGATGCTGCGCCTGTGACACCAGGGGGCGCAGCGACGACGGCCCGCAGCGGCGAGGGGCTGAAGGCCTTCGAGGTCGTGCTGCGGTGGGTCGACGACCGCATCCTGGGTGGTCAGCTCGCCGTGGGCGACCAGCTGCCGGCGGAGCGCGAGCTCGCACGCATGCTCGACGTCAGCCGCGCCGCCGTGCGCGAGGCGGTACGCACCCTGCAGGCCCAGGGCATCGTGCGCTCGTCGGTCGGGGGCGGCGGGGCCGGCGGGACGACGATCACCGGAGGTTCCACCAACGCGCTCAGCCTGCTGCTGCGCCGACACGTGGCCCTGTCGATCTTCCCTGCTCCCGACGTCGTCGAGGTGCGCGTCTCACTGGAACGCCTCAGCGTCCGCCTCGCCGCGGCCAACGCGACCCCGGAGCACCTCGCGCCGATGCGGGCCCTGCTCGACGTCATGGCCGACCCCGGCATCGACCGGTCGCAGTTCAACGACTGCGACACCGCCTTCCACGTGGCCATGGCCGACGCGGCGGGTAATCTTCTGGTCAGGGACCTGACCGCCGCGATCCGTGAGTCGCTGCGCCTGCCGATCCTCGACCGCTTCCACGCCCTGCAGTCCTGGAGCGAGGTCGCCGAGACGCTGCGCGGCGACCACCAGTCGATCTTCGCGGCGGTCGCCCGCGGCGACGGCGAGGCGGCGGCAGCACTTGTCGAGGACCACATCAGAAGTGCGTGGCGCATCCTGGAGGGCGCGGTCCAGCGCTGACGGCGCGGGCACGCTGGCCCCGCCTCAGCCGCCCGCCGTCCTCCGCCGCCGTTCGGAGCGGTCACCGACCACCGACCGGTCACCCGGCGTCGACCTGTCGTCACCCAGCCGTTGCCCGTTGTTCGCAGGTCGGGTGCGCGCCAGCAGGGACCTCACAGCGCCGCCGAGCCTTCGACCCGGGCGGCAGTCGTCGCTCACGACCGGTCGAGGGGTGGTGTCGTGGACGCGGTGGCGCAGGTCGAGCTTGAGGTCCGCAAGCTCATCCGAGGGTTGGGCGTCGACCCGGTGCGCGATGGCGACGCCGTCCGCGACGTGGTGCGCCATGGTGATCGCACGCTGCCGGTCCGGCGGGCGACGAACCGGACGACGACCATGGAGGGACGACTGTCGTCGAGCTGGAACAAAGCGCTCGACGGCCCCTCGCGGTTGTCCACACGTTGCGGCGCAGCTCTTCTCGGCGGCGGCGGCGGGCCCTATGGTGCATATGTCGGGGCCGGACCGGGGCAGGGGGTGGACCGTTGGACGCGATCGCGCAGGTGGAGCTCGAGGTGCGCGAGCTCATCCGCCGGTCCGGTGTCGACCCGGTCCGTGAGGGCCGGGTGGTCCGGGCGCTGGTCGAGGAGGTGGTGGCCGACTACGACGACCGGTCCGTATCCGGAACCCTACCGACCCTGCTCGACCCGGCCGGCGCGGTGCAGCGGGTCTGGGACGCCGTGGCGGGTTTCGGTGCGCTGCAACCGTTTCTGGACGACCCGCGGGTCGAGGAGATCTGGGTCAACGAGCCGTCCAAGGTGTTCGTCGCCCGCGACGGCGTCGCCGAGCTGACCACGACGATCCTGGACGACGACACCGTGCGCGACCTGGTCGAGCGGATGCTGAAGGCCTCGGGGCGGCGGCTCGACCTCAGCTCGCCGTTCGTGGACGCCACCTTGCCCGACGGGTCGCGCTTGCACGTGGTGATCCCGGACGTGACCCGCGAACACTGGGCGTTGAACGTGCGCAAGTTCGTCGTCAAGGCGAGCCACCTCGAGGACCTCGTGCGGCTGGGCAGCCTCACGGCGCACGCGGCGCAGTTCCTCGATGCGAGCGTGCGCGCCGGGCTCAACATCCTGGTCGCGGGAGGCACGCAGGCCGGGAAGACCACCCTGCTCAACTGTCTCGCCGGGGCGATCGACTCCCGCGAGCGGATCATCACCTGCGAGGAGGTCTTCGAGCTGCGGATCGCCGCGCGGGACGTCGTCGCGCTGCAGTGCCGGCAGCCGAGCCTCGAAGGCACCGGCGAGATCCCGTTGCGGCGACTGGTGAAGGAGTCCCTGCGCATGCGCCCCTCGCGCATCATCGTGGGCGAGGTGCGCCAGGAGGAGAGCCTGGACATGCTGTTGGCTCTGAACAGCGGGCTGCCTGGCATGTGCACCGTCCACGCCAACAGCGCCCGCGAGGCGATCACCAAAATGTGCACACTCCCACTGCTGGCGGGCGAGAACGTCGGGTGGCGCTTCGTCGTCCCGACCGTCGCAGCCAGCATCGACCTGGTGGTGCACATGGGTCTGGAACCGAACGGTGCGCGCCGCGTGCGCGAGGTCGTGGGTGTGCCCGGGCGCGTCGAGGGGGACGTCGTCGAGGTGGCCGACATCTTCACCACCCGCGGTGGTCAGCTGGTCCGGTCCGCAGGGTTCCCACCGCATCTTGAGCGGTACGAACGGATCGGTGTGGACGTCGCGCAACTGCTGGGGCGAGGCAGCTCCGACGTGCAGGTGACGTCGTGACGGGCGTGCTGCTCGGGCTCGGGCTGGGCAGCGGGCTGTTCTGCCTGTGGTGGTCGACCTGGCCGCGCTCGCCCCGTGCGCCGCGCCCGCCGTCCGCCCGCCGCCTCGCGATGCTGGACGACCTGCGACAGGCGGGGCTGGAGGGGCTGAGTCCCGCCCGGCTGCTCGCCGGCAGCGTGGCCCTGGGCGCGGTCGTCCTGCTGCTGGTGCTGGGCGCCACGTCGGTGACCGCTCTGGCCGTCTGCTTCGCAGCGATGGCGGTCTGCGCGCCGTTGCTGATCGTGCGCTCCCGCGCCCGCCGTCGCCGCGCGCTGCTGCGCGACCTGTGGCCCGATGTCGTCGACAACCTCGCGTCAGCCGTGCGCGCGGGCCTCTCGCTGCCCGAAGCGCTGTCGCAGCTGGGATCGCGCGGGCCCGAGTCGCTGCGTCCTTCGTTCGCGGCGTTCGCCGAGGACCACCGCGCCACCGGGCGGTTCCAGGACTGTCTGGACGCGCTGAAGGATCGGCTCGCCGACCCGGTGGCCGACCGCGTGATCGAGTCGCTGCGCATCGCCCGCGAGGTCGGGGGCAGTGACCTCGGGCGGCTGCTGCGCACGCTGTCGGCGTTCCTGCGCCAGGACGCGCGCACGCGCTCCGAGCTCGAGAGCAGGCAGGGGTGGACGGTCAACGCGGCGCGGCTGGCGGTCGCGGCGCCGTGGATCGTCCTGACCCTGCTGGCGACCAGGCCGGAGTCCATCGCGGCGTACGACCGCCCCGCCGGTGCGGCGGTGCTCGTGGTCGGTGCCGTCACCACGGTCGTCGCCTACCAGCTCATGCTCCGCATCGCGCGGCTGCCTGACGAGCAGCGGGTCCTGCGGTGACGCCCTGGGTGCAGGGCGCCCTCGTCGGCCTGGGTGCGGGCCTGGGGCTGCTGGTGGTCGCGATGCGCACCCAGGCGGTGCGTCGGGTGGATCTGGACGCCAGGTTGGGGCCCTACCTGCGCGACACGACACCCGCGAGCCGGTTGCTGGGTCGCACCGCGGTGGGGGCCCCGTCGGTGACGGCTCGGTTCTTGGCGCCGCTCGTCGCCGGAGCCGGCCGGCGGGTCGACTCGGTCCTCGGCGGCAGCGCGTCGGTGCGTCGCCGCCTGGTGCGTGCCGGGCGGGAGCCCGAGGTCGACGCTCTGCGCGCCGAGCAGGTGCTCTGGGGTGCCACCGGGCTGGCCGCAGGATCGCTCGTCGCAGCAGCCGCCTGGTGGCGTGGCGCCGGCTCCGCCCCGGCTCTCGCGGTGCTCGCCCTGCTCTGCGGGGCGGCGGGAGTGGCCGGGCGCGACTGGGTTCTCACGGCGCAGGCGACCCGCCGCGAGCAGCGGTTGCTGATGCAGTTCCCCACCGTGGCCGAGATGCTGGCCCTGGCCGTGAGCGCGGGTGAGGGGCCCAGCGCGGCGCTCGAGCGGGTGGCCCGGCTCAGCGACGGTGAGCTGGCTGACGAGCTGCGGCGGACCCTCGCCGACACCCGGGCTGGGGCCTCGCTGACCACGGCGCTGCAGGCGCTCGCCGACCGCACCGCGCTGGTGCCGCTGGCTCGTTTCGTCGACGGCGTCGTGGTGGCGGTCGAGCGCGGTACGCCGCTGGCCGACGTCCTGCACGCCCAGGCCCAGGACGTCCGCGAGGTAGGCCAGCGCGCCCTGATGGACGCCGCGGGCAAAAAAGAGATTCTGATGATGATCCCGGTGGTGTTCCTGATCCTGCCGGTCACCGTCCTGTTCGCCGTCTACCCCGGGTTCGCGTTCCTGCGGCTCGGCCTGTGAGGACCCGTCCACCACCCCGAAGGAGATCTGATGACGTTCATCGAGCAGCGGCTGCACCTGGTGCGATGCATCCTGAGCCCCCGTGCGGACCACCCGGCCGGCGACCGCGGCGACGTCCCCGGCTGGGTGCTGGTGACGATCATGACGGCCGGCCTGGTCGCTGCCCTCTGGGCCGTGGCGGGCGGCACCCTCGTCGACGTGTTCCAGTCGGCGATCGCCGACACCGTCGGCGGCCCTTGACGTGGCGCCGGCAGCCGGCCGTGATCGAGGCTCGGCGGTCGTCGACTTCGCGCTGGTCGGCTCGCTGGTGACCCTGTTGTTCGTCGCCGTCGTCCAGGTCGCGCTGGTCGTGCACGTGCGGACGACGCTGGTCGACTGCGCCGCCGAAGGAGCGCGGTGGGGCGCCCGCGCGGGCCGGACACCGGACGACGGGGCGGCCCGGGCCCGCGACCTGGTGGCCTCCGAGCTCTCGCGCGGCTACGCGGCGCGGCTGGGCGACGGTGTCAGGGCCCGACGGCTGGACCGCGCCGGTGTCGCCGTCGTCGAGGTGACGATCCGCGCGCCGATCCCGCTGGTCGCCCTGCTCGGGCCGTCCGGCGGGCTCACGGTGAGCGGCCACGCCTTCGACGAGAGCCAATGAGGCCGGGCCGTCCGCAGGGCGACGACGGCAGCGCGCTCGTCGAGTTCTGCTTCCTCGCGGTGCTGCTGCTGGTGCCCATCGTCTACCTGGTGCTCACGCTGGGCCGGCTGCAGGCTGCCGCGTTCGCGACCGAGGGGGCCGCCCGTGAGGCGGGTCGCGCGTTCGTCACCGGCACCGACGAGGCGTCCGGTCGCGAGCGGGCCGCGGCGGCGGCGCTGATCGCGTTCTCGGACCAGGGATTCGACGATCAACGGCTCGAGGTGATCGACATCGAGTGCTCAGGCGATCCGTGCCTGGCCCCGGACTCTCGCGTCATCGTGCGTGCGACGCTGCAGGTCGTCCTGCCCGCCGTGCCCCGCCTGGTCGACCGCTTCGTGCCGGCTCGGGTTCAGGTCGACGCGACCCACGTGGCCACCGTCGACCGGTTCGGTGCGCGATGACCCCACGGGTCGCCGTCCGGGGTGGGCCCGAGGACGGGCAGATCAGCCTGCTCATCCTGGTCTACGCCCTGATCGCCCTGTCACTGGTAGCCGTCGTCGTCGACGCGACAGCAGTCCACCTCGCGCGCACCCAGCTGCTGGATGCGGCCGACGCCGCTGCGCTCGATGCCGCGGACGCGGTCGACGAGAAGGCGGTGTACGCCGGTGGGCTGTCCGACGCCGTGCCGCTGACCTCGGCGTCGGTGCGCGACCAGGCGACGACGTACCTGTCGTCGTACGCCGTCCCCTCCCACCTGGACGGCGTCGTCCTCGGCGCCCTCGCCCCGCGGGCGCGCGGGGCACGGGCGCGACCGCGGCGGCCCGCCCGGCGGGGGCGCCGAGGACGACGTCGTCCAGGTGGGGGGGGACGGCGTACGACGACAGGTACGCCGTCGCCTGGTCGCGCACCAACGCCGAGGTCAGCGGCACGGCGTCGGCCAGCCCAC
>JACMOY010000143.1 GCA_014377795.1 Actinomycetota bacterium
GCCGACGACGGGTTGCTGGGCGGGTTCGCCGATGCCGTCCTGACTCCGATCGAGTCGGCCGACCCCACCGGCACCCTGCTCGCCACGCTGTCCGCGTGGCTGGACGCCGCGGGCTCGGCGCAGGACACAGCCCGGCGGCTCGGCGTCCACCGGCACACGGTCCGCAACCGGCTGGACCGGATCGCGGCGCTCACCGGGCGGGCGCTCGACCAGCCCGCGCAGCGCTACGAGCTCTGGCTCGCGCTCGCGGCCCGCGGCTGAGGCGGGCGCAACATCCCCTCCTGCGCCACGGTCGCGACCAGGATGCCGTCGCGGGTGAAGATCCGCCCGAGGCCCAGCCCCCGAGCGCCGGATGCCGACGGGCTGGCCTGGGCGTACAGCAGCCACTCGTCGGCCCGGGCCGGGCGGTGCCACCACATCGCGTGGTCCAGGCTCGCCGCCTTCAGCCCCGGCATCGCCCAGGTGGCGCCGTGGCGGCGCAGCACCGACTCGAGCAGGGTGTAGTCGCTGGCGTAGCCGAGCACCGCGCGGTGCATCAGCGGGTCGTCCGGCATCGGCGCGACGGTGCGCATCCAGACCGCCTGGTGCGCCACCCGCTCCCTGCCCGCGTCCCAGTAGATGGGCGACTCGACGTGCCGCAGGTCGATGGCGCGAGCCCGCGACCAGTACTGCGCGACCGGGTGGTCGATGCGTCCGATCAGCTCGTGGATGGTCGGCAGCGACTCGGGGTCGGGCACGTCCGGCATCGGGTCCTGGTGGTCGAAGCCGGGGGAGTCGTCCTGGAACGAGGCGATCATCGACAGGATCGGCGCCCCGAACTGGATGGCGTGCACCCGGCGGGCGCTGAACGAGCGCCCGTCGCGCAGCCGCTCGACGGCGAAGGTGATCGGCTCACCGGAGTCGCCGGGGCGCAGGAAGTACCCGTGCATCGAGTGCATCGGACGCGACTCGGGCACCGTGCGCCCGGCGGCGACCAGCGTCTGGCCGAGCACCTGGCCGCCGAAGACGCGCCCGTGGGGCTGCGGCTGGCTGGCGCCGACGAACAGGTCCTGCCCCTGGGCGTCCAGGCCCTGCGGCTGCAGGTCGAGCACGTCGAGCAGACCCTGCAGCAGCGCGGGACCGTCCAGGCCGTCATCGGGGTCGAGCGTGCTCACCGGGTCTCCGTCCCGCGCGCCGGGTCGGCCCCCAGCATCCGCAGCACGAGTGTGGCGTACAGGTCGGCGATCTCGGTGGGCGACTCTCGCCCGGCCGGGTCGTACCACCGGGCGACGTCGATGCACAGCGACAGGACGGCGCGGGTGACGGCGTGCGGGTCGGCGACAGCGAGCTCGCCGCGGGCGACCCCGCGGCGCACCTCGGCCTCGACCAGGGCCTCGGTGCGTCGACGCAGGTCGACGGCCGCCGCCCGGTCGAGCGGCGCGAGGGCGTCGAGCTCGTTCTGCACCACGCGCGCGGTGGTGTGGTGCCGCGCGTGCCAGGTGACGAAATCGCGCACCACCGCTGCCAGGCGCGTCACCGACGGGCGCTGCTCGCCGGACAGCGACTCGCTGACCAGCGCGAGCGCGCGCTCGTGCCCGAGGCGGCTGACCTGGCCCAGCACAGCCGCCTTGCTCGGGTAGTGGACGTAGAGGCCGGCGGGCGACAGGCCCGCCCGCCGAGCGATGTCGCGCGTGGTGGTGGCGTGGAACCCGCGGGCGGCGAACGCCTCGACGGCGCCGCGGACGATGCGGCGGGCGGTGTCGGGCAGGTCGGCGAACGCGTCCTCGTCGACCTGCGGGGGCGCGGCACGTGTCGACGCCCGGCGAACTGCGTGGGGTGGTGCTGTCGACACGGCGGCTCCCTGCTTGACAGGCCCTCGGACACGGGCGACGCTGACGGGTGAGCAAGCGCTCACTCAGCCTAGCCCAGGAGGTCGCCGTGCGTCGCACGCTCTACGGTCCCGAGCACGAGGAGCTGCGGGCCACCGCCCGCGAGTTCCTGCAGCGCACCGTCGTGCCGCGCATGGACGAGTTCATCGCCGACCGAGCCCTGCCGCGCGACTTCTGGCTCGAGGCGGGCAAGCAGGGGCTGCTCGGCCTGCACGTCCCGGACGAGTGGGGTGGCGGTGGAAGCGACGACTACCTGTTCGGCACCGTCGTCGGCGAGGAGTTCGCCAAGGTGTCGGCGTCCATCTCGTCCTGCTACGGGATCCACGCAGGCGTCGTCGCCCCGTACCTGGTCGAGCTGACCACCGATGAGCAGAAGGCCCGCTGGCTGCCGCGGTTCTGCACCGGCGAGCTGGTCACCGCGATCGCCATGACCGAGCCGAGCGGCGGGTCCGACCTGGCCGCGCTGAAGACCACTGCGGTGCGCGACGGCGACGACTGGATCCTCAACGGCAGCAAGACGTTCATCACCAACGGGTACGGCGCGGACCTGGTGGTCGTGGCGGCTCGCACCGACCCCGGCAAGCGGGCCAAGGGGATCACCCTGTTCGCCGTCGAGACAGGGATGGAGGGCTTCACCCGGGGCCGCAAGCTCGACAAGGTCGGCCAGACCGAGTCCGACACCGCCGAGCTGTTCTTCTCCGACGTGCGGGTGCCCGACGCCAACCGGATCGGCGACGAGGGCATGGGTTTCATCCACATGATGGAGCGGTTGGTGCAGGAGCGGGTCGGTGCCGCCGTCAGCAACACGATGCACGCGCGGCAGATCCTCGACGAGACGATCGAGTACGTGAAGGAGCGCAAGGCGTTCGGTCAGAGCGTGGGATCCTTCCAGCACAACAAGTTCAAGGTCGCTGAGCTCGTCACGAAGATGGACGTGACGCAGGCGTTCGTCGACCAGTGCATCCTGGCGCACGCGGCAGGCGAGCTGTCGACGGCCGACTCGGCCAAGGCCAAGTGGTGGAGCGCCCAGGTGCAGAACGACGTCCTGGACGAGTGCGTCCAGCTGTACGGCGGGTACGGGTACATGAACGAGTACCGCGTGGCCCGCGCCTGGCGCGACGCCCGCGTCACCAAGATCTGGGCCGGGTCGAACGAGATCATGAAGGAGCTCATCGGCCGGGATCTCGGCCTGTGAGGGGACTGTCCGGCAGGACGGCGGTCGTCACCGGCGCCAGCCGGGGGATCGGCCTGGCCATCGCCCAGCGGCTGGTCGACGAGGGCGCCCGGGTCGTCATCACGGCGCGCAAGCCCGAGCCGCTGGCGGACGCCGTCACCGCGCTGGGCGGCCCCTCGCGGGCGATCGCCGTGGCGGGGCGCACCGACGACCCCGACCACCGGCGCGAGGTGCTCGCTGCGGCCGCCGCGGCGTTCGGCCGGGTCGACCTGCTCGTCAACAACGCCGGCGTCAACCCGGCGTACGGCCCGCTCGTCGACCTCCACCTCGACGCGGCCCGCAAGATCGCCGAGACCAACGTGGTCTCGACGCTGGCCTGGACCCAGGCCGTCTGGCACGCGGGGATGAGCGCCCACGGCGGGGCGGTCGTCAACGTCTCGTCGATCGCCGGGGTGCAGCCCGCGCCGGGCATCGCGTTCTACGGCACGTCCAAGGCGGCGGTGATCTCGCTGACCGAGTCGCTGGCGATCGAGCTCGCACCGTCCGTGCGGGTCAACGCGGTGGCCCCGGCGATCATCAAGACCCGCTTCGCGCAGGCGCTGTACGCCGACCGCGAGGCCGAGGTCACCGCGCACTACCCGTTGCAGCGGCTGGGTGAGCCCGAGGATGTGGCGGGGGCCGTGGCGTTCCTGCTGTCGGACGACGCGGCCTGGGTCACCGGGCAGACGCTGGTCATCGACGGCGGCATCACCCGCGCCGGCGGTCTGGGGTGAGCGCGTCGAGGACGATGCGCGCGTGGCAGGTGGTGCGCCACGGCGAGCCCGCCGACGCCCTCCAGCGTCGCGAGGTGCCGGTGCCTGTGCCCGGTGCCGGACAGGTGCTGGTGCAGGTGAGCGCCTGCGCCCTGAACTTCCCCGACGCGCTGCTGGCGCGCGGGCAGTACCAGGTGCGGCCACCGTTGCCGTTCACGCCGGGCATCGAGCTGTGCGGCACCGTGGTCGCGGTCGGTGAGGGCGTGCCCGAAGCGCGGCTGGGCGAGCGCGTGCTCGGCATGCCCGCCCTGCCGGACGGCGCACTCGCCGACTACGCCATCGCCTCCGCTGCAACGGTTTTCGCCGCCCCCGCATCGTTGGACGACGCTACGGCCAGCGCGCTGTACGTCGGCTACCAGACCGGCTGGTTCGGGTTGCACCGGCGGGCCGCGCTGCAGAGCGGCGAGACGGTGCTCGTCCACGCGGCCGCGGGGGGCGTCGGCAGCGCCGCCGTCCAGCTCGCGAAGGCCGCCGGCGCGCGGGTCGTGGCCGTCGTCGGTGGCGCAGAGAAGGCGACGGTGGCGGCCGCTCTGGGCGCTGACGTCGTCGTCGACCGGTTGGCGCACGACGGGGTGAGCGGATTGGTCGAGGTGCTCAAGGCGGCGTGCGGACCAGGCGGCGCCGACGTCGTCTACGACCCGGTCGGGGGCGACGCCTTCACCGCCTCGACCAAGGTCATTGCCTTCGAGGGCCGCATCGTCGTCGTCGGTTTCACCAGCGGGACGGTGCCGCAGGCCGCGACGAACCACCTGCTGGTCAAGAACTACGGCGTGCTCGGGCTGCACTGGGGCCGCTACCAGGACGTCGCCCCCGAGCTGGTTCGCCACGCGCAGGACGAGATCACAGCGCTGGTGGCCTCGGGCCACGTGCAGCCGCTGGTGTCGCGGCGGGTGGGCGGGGCCGACGTCCCCCAGGCGATCGCCGAGCTTGCCGCGGGCCGCACGACGGGACGGGTGGTGGTCGTCGGTGACTGAGCTGCGGCTGGACGGGTCCGGCGTCGTGGTGACCGGCGCCGGGTCGGGGATCGGCGAGGGTCTGGCGCGCGGGTTCGCCGCACGGGGTGCGCGGGTCGTGGTCAACGACCTGGACGCAGCGGCGGCGAGCCGGGTGGCCGCCGACGTCGGGGCGCTGGCCCTGGCCGGGGACGCCGCCGACCCGGGCTCCGTCACCCGGCTGGTGGCTGCCGCTCGCGAGCACCTGGGCGAGATAGACCTGTTCTGCGCCAACGCCGGCGTCGCGCCGATGGGCGGGGTCGAGGGTAAGCGCGCGGCCACACCGCAGGGTTGGGCGGCAGCGTTCGACGTCAACGTCATGGCGCACGTGCACGCAGCGACCGCGTTGCTGCCCGCCTGGCTCGAGCGGGGGCAGGGCCGGTTCGTGTCCACCGCGTCGGCCGCCGGCCTGCTGACCATGCTGGGCAGCGCGCCGTACGCGGTGAGCAAGCACGCGGCGGTGGCGTTCGCCGAGTGGCTGCGCGTCACGTACGCCCACCGCGGGATCGTCGTCCAGACGCTGTGCCCGCAGGGGGTGCGGACGCCGATGCTCGAGGGGTCGGGCCGGCTCGGTCGGGCCCTGCTCGAGCCGGACGCGATCGACGTGTCGGTCGTCGTGGACGCGGTCGTCGCCGCCCTCGCCGACGACCGGTTCCTGGTGCTGCCGCACCCCGAGGTCGCCGGCTACCTCGCGGCCAAGGCGGCGGGCCTCGGCGCCTGGACCGCGCAGATGAACCGGCTGCAGCAGCGCCTCGAGACCCCCCGCCCCCGCCCCTGACCGCTCGTTCCTGACCGCTCGTCCCTGACCGCACTTGCTTCACCAAGTGACGCCTCAGGGCCCGTGGGCGTCACTTGGTGACGCAAGTGCGGGGGTCAGGCGGGGGTCAGGCGGGGTGGGCGGCGAGTCGAGAACCACCCGGATGGCCCCTCAAAGTCTGGCGCGGGCAAAGGCATACTGTTCAAGGTGCGGACACCGGCGCCGCCCCGACACCGTGAGGTCATCATGCGCAGCGTCCGATCCACTCTCGCCGTCACCGCGGTGACGCTCGCCCTGGTCACCGCCGGCGGGGCCGCCGCATTCGCCGACGACTCGCCCAAGACCCCCGCCGCGACGACGCACCAGGCCGCCGAGACCGCGACCGAGGCGGCTGAGACCGCGGCTGAGGAGGCGGCCGACGCCGCTGA
>JACMOY010000144.1 GCA_014377795.1 Actinomycetota bacterium
CGGCGACGACCGCCGCGGTCCAACCCACCTGGGGAACGGCAGCCTTGAGGCACGACTCGGGCCGGTCCGGACCGCGCACGCCGCTGGTGACGGTCGTCGTCCACGACCCGCCGTCCCGGTGCCGGACGCCGACCCGCCAGGTGCTCTCGCCCACGAGCGCCGGCTCGCCGGCCGACAGGTCGCTCAGTCCGAGGACCGCACCGGCCTGGCGCACCGCGGACACAGCGACCCGCTGGGTGGGCGGCAGGCCGCACGACCCGCGGTCGTGCACCGGCCCGAGAAGGGCGCTGGGCAGCCGGTGCTGCTGCGCCGCGTCCAGCGCCTGCAGCGCCAGGTCGACGTCCAGGCGGGCAAGGGTGGCGCCGCTGGGCAGCAGGACGGCGGTGGGGGCGAACCGGTGGCCGCCGGTGTGCGAGGTCTCCCACACCCGGCCCGGGCGCGCGGCCGCGGCACCCTGCGCGACCGGGCGACCGCGCACGGCGCAGCACAGGTCGCGGCGTCCGTTGGTGCAGACCAGCAGGTGCGGCTCGTCGGTGGGGGACAGCGCCGGCAGCGACCGGACGACGGCCGCACGGTCACCCGCCGCCAGCGCCACCAGGTCTAGCTGCTCCAGGTCGGCGGGGGAGTCCACCGACCCGGTGAGCAGCCACTCGTGCCCGGGTGCGCACGAGGCGACCAGCACTGTGCGCGCAACGGCGCGGTGGTCGTCGGCGTGCGCGCCCGGTGCCCGCAGCATGGCCAGGCGCCCCCCGACGGCCGACACCGCGCGGTCCAGGCGGGCGCCCAGGGCTGGGTCCAAGTGGCTCTGGGTTGCGACCTGGCGACCCCAGGGCCCGGCCTGCTCGAGCCCCACCCAGCACCCCGCCGAGGCCGCCGACCCGTAGGCGCTCTCGTCCCCCAGGGCCGAGAGCACCGAGCAGGCCGTGGCCGCCGGCGCGCCCGCGCTCACGCGCCACCGTCCACGGCGGCGATCGGGGCGGGCGACGGCGTGCCCGGCCCGTCGCGACGTCCGGTCGCCGGGGGCAGCTCGAGCGGGGCGCCGCTGCCGCTGCTGGCCCGCGCGGGGGACGGGCCGACCCAGCCGAGCACCAGGACGTCCTCACCGCGCAGGAACCGGTGGCAGCGCACGCCGCCCGTGCCGCGGCCCTTGGCGGGGTACTCGGTGAAGGGGGTGACCTTGACCGACCCGGCGTCGGTGCCCGGCAGCGCCGCCGACGAGCCCGAGACCGTGACGACGACGGGGTCCGGGGCGTCTGCAGGCACCGCGCCGAACCAGGTGACCCGCGCCCCGGTGGCGAGCTTGACGCCCGCCATCCCCCCGGCGGGGCGGCCTTGCGGCCGGACGGCGTCCGCGGCGAAGCGCAGCAGCTGGGCGTCGGTCGTGATGAAGACCAGGTCGGCCGGCTGGTCAGCGAGCGCGACCGCCCCGACCACCTCGTCACCGTCACGCAGGCCGATGACCTCCCACTCCGACCGGCCGGCGGGCGCGTCGGGCACGACCCGCTTGACCACGCCCTGGGCGGTGCCCAGCGCCAGGCCGTCGCCGAGCCCGGCCAGGGTCAGCACGCGCTCGGCGGCGGGCAGGTCGACGAAGGCGCCCAGCGGGGCGCCACCGGACAGGTTCGGCGCGCCGTGCGTGGGCGGCAGCACCGGCAGCTCGAGCACCGACAGGCGCAGCACCCGCCCGCGTGAGGTGACCAGGCCGACCTCGCCGCGGGCGGTGGTGCGCACCGCGGCCGGCAGCACGTCGTGCGCGGCGCGGTCGCCCGCCGTCGAGATCGGGTCGCCGTCACCGGTGCGCGCGAGCAGCCCGGTGCACGACAGCAGCACCCAGCACGGGTCGTCGCTGACCTCCAGCGGCGTCGCCGAGGTGGCCGGTGCCCCTGCCGAGGCGAGCAGGAC
>JACMOY010000145.1 GCA_014377795.1 Actinomycetota bacterium
TCCACGCCGTGGGGTGCCAGCGCGCGCACCCGCTCGGCCAGCCCGTCGCCGTACGCGACCGGCTCAGCGCCCAGGCCGCGCACGTGCTCGTGGTTGCCCTCGCTGGCCGTGCCGATGACCCGGGCACCGCGCGCGGCGGCGAGCTGGACGGCGAACGAGCCGACACCCCCGGCGGCGGCGTGCACGAGGACGACATCCCCTGCGCCGCCGGCGGCCAGGTCGATCGACTGCAACGCGGTCAACCCGGCGAGCGGCAGCGCCGCCGCCTGCTCGAACGAGACGGACGTCGGCTTGCGGGCCAGGTGCCGCGGGTGGGCCGCGACGAGCTCGGCGTAGGTGCCGTGCTCGATCGAGTCCTTGCGCACGTACCCGATGACCTCGTCGCCGACGGCGTGGTCGCGGACGGCGGGCCCGACGGCCTCGACCACACCGGCGACGTCCCACCCGGCGATGATCGGCAGGTGCGAGACGAAGGCCCCCTGCAGGTAGCCCTGGCGGATCTTGTAGTCGACCGGGTTCACGCTGGCGGCGCGCACGCGCACCAGGACGGAGTCGGGACCCACGACGGGGTCGGGCTGCTCGGTCAGCTCGAGGACGTCGGGGCCGCCGTAGGACGCGAAGGTGATGGCTCTCATAGGGGCGGCAACGAGCGGACGGCCGAGTTGCTTCCGCTCAGCGGGCCGGCTCAGTCGACCAGTCGCGCCGGGAAGCCACCGGTGGCGACCGGACCCCACCGGGTCGGCGTGACCCGCAGCAGCGACTTGCCCTGGCGGGTCATCGCCGCGCGGTACTCGTCCCAGTCCGGGTGCTCCCCCGAGATCGCGCGGTAGTAGTCGACCAGCGGCTCGAGCGCCTCGGGCAGGTCGAGCACCTCGCAGGTGCCGTCGACCTGCACCCACGGGCCGTCCCAGTCGTCGGACAGGACGACGACGCTGACCTGCGGGTCGCGGCGGGCGTTGGAGGTCTTGGCCCGCTCGGGGTACGTCGAGATGACCAGCCGGCCCTGCTGGTCGACGCCGCCGCTGACCGGCGAGGCCTGCGGCGACCCGTCGGCCCGGTGGGTGATGAGCAGCAGGTGGTGCCGGGGGCGCACGAAGTCGAGCAGCGCCGCGCGGTCGACCTCGGTGTTGGTGGCGATGGGGGGCATCTGCCGATCCTGTCACCCGGCGCCCCGGCCGGCCCGTCCGCATCGCGAGAGCCTCGTCCCGCGCGCTGGACTGCTCGGTAGGCTCGCAACCAGCCTGACGGGTGGCGCTGGTGCGTCCCCGGCCGACTCACCGGAGGTGCCGATGTTCCGCAAGGTCCTGGTCGCCAACCGCGGCGAGATCGCCGTCCGCGCCTTCCGCGCCGCCACCGAGCTGGGTGCGGCCACCGTGGCCGTGTTCCCCGCCGAGGACCGTCGCAGCGAGCACCGCAGCAAGGCCGACGAGGCCTACCAGATCGGCGAGGCCGGCCACCCGGTGCGCGCTTACCTCGACCCGGCCGAGATCGTCCGGGTGGCCCGCGAGTCCGACGCCGACGCCGTCTACCCCGGCTACGGGTTCCTGTCCGAGAACCCCGACCTGGCGCAGGCCTGCGCCGACGCGGGCCTGACGTTCGTCGGCCCCCCGGCGTCGGTGCTGCACCTGACCGGCAACAAGGCCCGCGCGATCACGGCAGCCCGTGGGGCCGGCCTGCCGGTGCTCGGCAACGCCGAGCCCAGCACGGACGTCGACGCCCTGGTCGCCGCCGCACCCGAGGTCGGCTTCCCGATCTTCGTCAAGGCCGTCGCCGGCGGTGGCGGGCGCGGCATGCGCCGGGTCGAGCGCCCCGAGGACCTGCGCGAGTCGATCGAGGCGGCGATGCGCGAGGCCGAGAGCGCCTTCGGCGACGCGACCGTGTTCCTGGAGAAGGCCGTCGTGTCGCCGCGGCACATCGAGGTGCAGATCCTCGCGGACGCCGCGGGCAACGTCGTCCACCTGTTCGAGCGCGACTGCTCGGTGCAGCGACGGCACCAGAAGGTTGTCGAGATCGCGCCGGCACCGAACCTGGATCCCGCTGTGCGAGAGGCGATGTGCGCCCACGCGGTCGCGTTCGCGCGCCACATCGGCTACGTCAACGCCGGCACCGTCGAGTTCCTGCTCGACCCCGACGGGTCGTACGTGTTCATCGAGATGAACCCGCGCATCCAGGTCGAGCACACCGTGACCGAGGAGGTCCCCGACGTCGACCTCGTCCAGGCCCAGCTGCGGATCGCGAGCGGCGAGACCCTCGACGACCTCGGCCTGCGGCAGGAGTCCATCCGCGTCAACGGGGCGGCGCTGCAGTGCCGCATCACCACCGAGGACCCGAGCAACGGCTTCCGCCCCGACACCGGCACCATCACCACGTACCGCTCGGCCGGCGGGGCCGGCGTGCGCCTGGACGGCGGGACGGTGTTCGTCGGGGCCGAGATCGGCGCCCACTTCGACTCGATGCTGGTCAAGCTCACCTGTCGCGGACGCGACTTCACCACCGCCGTACGCCGCTCCCGCCGCGCGCTCGCCGAGTTCCGGATCCGCGGGGTGGCCACCAACATCCCGTTCCTGCAGTCGCTGCTCGACCAGCCCGACTTCGTCGCCGGCCGGCTGTCGACCTCGTTCATCGAGGAGCGCCCGGACCTGTTGCGCGCCAGACCCCCCGGCGACCGCGGCACCAAGCTGCTCAGCTACCTCGCTCACATCAGCGTCAACCAGCCGCACGGGCCCTCGCGCGGTCTGGCCGACCCGGCGTCCAAGCTGCCGCCCGTCGACCTGACCTCACCGCCACCGCCCGGCAGCCGCGGCCTGCTGGTGCGCGTGGGCCCCGAGGCCTTCGCGCGCGCCCTGCGCGAGCAGACGGCGGTGGCGGTCACCGACACGACGTTCCGCGACGCGCACCAGTCGCTGCTGGCGACGCGGGTGCGCACCCGCGACCTGCTCGCCGCTGCCGGCCCGGTCGCGCGGCTCACCCCGCAGCTGTGGAGCGTCGAGGCCTGGGGCGGGGCGACGTACGACGTGGCGCTGCGCTTCCTCGCCGAGAACCCGTGGGACCGGTTGGCCGCACTGCGTCAGGCGATGCCCAACCTGTGCCTGCAGATGCTGCTGCGCGGACGCAACACCGTCGGCTACACGCCGTACCCGACGCAGGTCACGGACGCGTTCGTCGAGGAGGCCGCGCGCACCGGCATCGACATCTTCCGGGTGTTCGACGCGCTCAACGACGTCGAGCAGATGCGGCCGGCCATCGAGGCGGTGCGTTCCACCGGGACCGCGGTGGCGGAGGTGGCGCTGTGCTACACCGGCGACCTGAGCGACCCGGCCGAGACGCTTTACACCCTGGACTACTACCTCGCGCTGGCCGAGCGGATCGTCGAGGCGGGCGCGCACGTGCTGGCGATCAAGGACATGGCCGGCCTGCTGCGCGTCCCTGCTGCACGAACCCTGGTGACCGCGCTGCGCGAGCGGTTCGACCTGCCCGTGCACCTGCACACCCACGACACCCCCGGCGGCCAGCTCGCCACGCTGCTCGCTGCCATCGACGCCGGGGTCGACGCCGTCGACGTCGCCAGCGCGGCGATGGCCGGGACGACCAGTCAGCCGCCGATGTCAGCGCTGATCGGCGCGACCGACTTCACCTCTCGCGCAACGGGTCTGAACCTTCAGGCCGTGTGCGACCTCGAGCCCTACTGGGAGGCCGTCCGTCGGCTGTACGCGCCGTTCGAGTCCGGCCTGCCCGCCCCCACCGGCCGGGTGTACGACCACGAGATCCCCGGTGGGCAGCTGTCGAACCTGCGCCAGCAGGCCATCGCGCTCGGCCTGGGCGAGAAGTTCGAGGCGATCGAGAACACGTACGCCGCCGCGAACCGCATCCTGGGCAACGTGGTCAAGGTGACCCCGAGCAGCAAGGTCGTCGGCGACCTCGCGCTCGCCCTGGTCGGTCGCGGCGCCGACCCGGCCGACTTCGAGGCCAACCCGCAGGCGTACGACGTGCCCGACTCGGTCGTCGGGTTCTTGCAGGGTGAGCTCGGTGATCCACCCGGTGGGTGGCCAGAACCGTTCCGCAGCAAAGCGCTCGCGGGCCGCACGCCCCGCCCCGGCATCGCCGAGCTGACCGAGGACGACGA
>JACMOY010000146.1 GCA_014377795.1 Actinomycetota bacterium
CCCACCCGGGCGGCTGTGGTGTGAGCGACCTCGATGCCGGCTGCCGACTCGCTGACACGCAGGTCGGCGGCGCGCAGCGCGGCGGGCAGCGCGGGCCGGTCGGGGGAGTCCACCCGCACGCCCGAGGCGACGCTGGCCTCCAGGCCCGCCGGCGTCCCGGCGTAGAGCAGCCGCCCGCGCGCGATCACCACCACGTCGTCGACGATCTGCTGCACCTCGGCCAGCAGGTGGGTCGACACCAGCACCGTCCGGCCCTGCTGGGCGTAGTGCCGCAGCAGCTCGCGCAACCAGCGGATGCCCTCGGGGTCCAGGCCGTTGGCGGGTTCGTCCAGCACCAGGACGCCGGGGTCGCCGAGCAGCGCTGCTGCCAGGCCCAGCCGCTGGCGCATCCCGAGCGAGTACTGGCCCGCGCGGCGACCCGCGTCCGCGGTCAGGCCCACCTGGGCGAGCACCTCGTCGACGCGGTGCGCGTCGATCCCGGCGGCCCGGGCCTGCACGCGGAGGTGGTCGCGGCCGCTGCGGGCCGGGTGCAGGTCGCTGGCCTCCAGCAGGGCGCCCACCCGGCGCAGCGGGTGCGTGAGCTGGGCGTACGGCACGCCGTCGAGGGTGGCGGTGCCGCTGGTGGGCTGCACCAGACCCAGCAGCATGCGCAGCGTGGTGGTCTTCCCTGCGCCGTTGGGGCCGAGGAACGCCGTGACCCGCCCCGGCAGGACCGTGAGGTCGGGCCCGTCGACGGCGCGCACGTCACCGAACCGCTTGGTCAGCCCCCGGATCTCGATCCGGCCGGGTGCGGTGGGCGCGGCGGCCTCGGGCACGACAGGTCAGCGCGCCATCGGCAGCAGGACGCGGATGTCGCAGCCGGTGTCGGACTCGGCCACGCGGATCGAGCCGCCGTGCAGGTCGACGACCCACCGGGCGATCGCGAGGCCGAGGCCGGTGCCGCCGTCCGCGCCGGACGCCCCGCCCCGGTGGAAGCGGTCGAAGACGCGCTCGCGCTCGGCGGGGTCGATGCCCGGCCCCTCGTCGATGACGTCGAGCACGACCTGCCCGTGCTGCTCGCCCGCCCGAACGCTGACCGTGCCCCCCGCGGGGGAGTGCCGGGCGGCGTTGTCGAGCAGGTTGGCGACCACCTGGTGCAGGCGCGCGCGGTCCGCGTTCACGTGCAGGTGCGCGGGCTCGACCTGGACGGCGTACGTCACCGGCCGACCGGCCAGCGCCGCCTCGTCGACGCACCCGTGCAGGAAGTCGTCCAGCAGCACCGGTGAGCACCGCAGCTCGGTCGCGCCCGCCTCGATCCGCGACAGGTCGAGCAGCTGCGTCACGAGGTCACCGAGCCGCTCGGTCTGGGTGAGCGCGGCGCGCAGGGTGGCGTCGTCCGGGGCGGTGACGCCGTCGACGAGGTTCTCCAGGACGGCGCGCAGGGCCGAGACGGGGGTGCGCAGCTCGTGGCTGACGTTCGCGACCAGCTCCTTGCGCTGCCGGTCGACGTCCCCGAGGTCCTCGGCCATCCGGTTGAAGGCGTGCGCGAGCTCGCCGACCTCGTCGCTGCTGCTGCTGCGCACCCGGCGGGTGTAGTCGCCGCGCGCCATCGCCTGCGCTGCAGCGGTCATCTCACGCAGCGGCGAGGTCATGCCCCGCGCCAGCACCTGGGTCAGGGCCAGGGCCACGAGGATCGCGAGCGGCAGCGTGTAGCGCGGCCCGAGCTCGTTGTGCAGACCGGCCCAGACGATCAGCGACGACACGGTGCAGGTCGCGCCCACCAGGACGCCGAGCTTGGTCTTGAGGCTGTGCAGCGGGTCCAGGGGCCGCAGGTCGCGTACCCGCGGGCCGCGCGACGCGTCGGCGCGGCCCGACACCGTCGTCGAGGGAGTCACTCGTCCTCCCCGGGATCGTCGGTGCCGGCCGGGCCCGGCGTCGGCTCGGCGGAGTAGCCGACGCCGTGCACGGTGCGGATCAGCCCCGGACCGAGCTTGCGCCGCAACGCCTTCACGTGGCTGTCGACGGTGCGCGTGCCGGAGGCGTCGGCCCAGTCCCAGACGTCCGCGGGCAGCGTCTCGCGGGTCAGCACTGTGCGCGGGCTGGACGCCAGGCGCACCAGCAGGTCGAACTCGGTGGGCGTCAGGTGCACCTCGACCGGGCC
>JACMOY010000014.1 GCA_014377795.1 Actinomycetota bacterium
GACTGGGAGGACGGGGTCGTCTACCTCGCGAACGCCGACGTCATCTCGCGTCCGCTGCGTCTTGGCGTCGACGAGGCCCTGGCCCTGATCGTGGGACTGCGGGCGCTGGCCGACGTCCCCGGGCTCGGTGACCGCGACGCCGTCACCCCGGCGCTGGGCAAGCTCGAGGCCGCCGCCCGCGGGGCCGCCAACGGGGGCGAGTCGATGCGCGTCGACCGGCCGCGGGACGCCGGCGCCGCGTTGGTCTCGGCCTGCGAGGACGCGCTGCGGCGCGGGCGCCGCCTGCACCTGGGGTACCTGGTGCCGCACCGCGACGAGACCACCGAGCGCGACGTCGACCCCATGCGGCTGCTGCACCTGGACGGCCACTGGTACCTCGAGGGCTGGTGCCACCGGGCCGAGGCGGTGCGGATGTTCCGGCTCGACCGCGTCGTCGACGTCCGGGTTCTGGACGTCGACGGCACCCCGCCCGTGACAGCGCGCTCGCGCGACCTGGACGCCGGCATGTTCGCGGCCGGGCCAGGCGACGCGGTGGTCACCCTGCGCCTGTCGCCCCGCGCCCGGTGGGTGGTCGACTACTACCCGGTCGAGGCCGTCGAGACGTTGGGCGACGGGGCCCTGCTGGTGCGGATGCGCACCGGTGACACCGCCTGGCTGCGCCAGCTGGTGCTGCGCCTGGGCGGGGCGGCGACGGTGCTCGACCCGCCCGAGCTGGCGCAGGACGTCGTCGCGTCCGCGCGGGCAGCACTGACGGCGTACGGCCTGGGTTAAGGTCCGGGCCCGCCGTGCCGACTCCTTCTGCAGTGAGCAGCGACGGGCCGTCGAAGGACCCGCCGGGCACCGGAGGAGGCCACTGACCATGACCACGATCAAGGCGTCGTGCCCCTGCTGCGGGGACGTCGAGCTGACCCCGGCCCAGGTGCGCCTCGTGGTGTGCACGGTGGCCGACTGGTCGTACTACGCGTTCACCTGCGGTACCTGCACCGACGAGGTGCGCAAGCCCGCCGGCGCCGACGTCGTCTCGCTGCTGCAGACCGGTGGCGTCGCCGTCGAGCGGTGGAACGTGCCCGCCGAGGCGCTGGAGGAGCACGACGGCCGGCCGGTGACCTACGACGACGTCCTGGACTTCGCGCTGTGGCTGGCCGGCGCCGACGACCTGATGGCGGCGCTGACGACCCTGCGCCCCGGCGCCCGGGTCGCGCACTGACCCTGCTGGTTCGCCCCTAGGGTGGGGCCATGTGGTGGTGGATCCTGGTCTGGGCGGTGCTGCTGCTAGCCGCTGCCGCGGCGCTCGGCCTGCTCGGCTGGCGGCTGTTCCGCCAGGTGCTGGCCCTGGGCCGCGAGGTCGGGGCCAGTGGCGGACACGTCAGCGCCGCCCTGTCGGACGTCGACCGCCACGTCGGTGCACCGACCACCACCTCGGTCTTCCTCGACCCCGAACCGCCACCCGCCGTTAAGCCGCGACCTGGGCGCACCCGCCGCTGACAGGCGTACGCTGACGACGTTGGGTCATCACCCGGAGGGAATCCCATGCGAGCGCTCGAACCATGGCACCTGATCGTCCTGCTGGTCGTCGTCCTGGTCCTGTTCGGCGGCAAGCGGCTGCCCGAGGCCGCCCGCGGCCTGGGTCGCTCGATGCGCATCTTCAAGTCCGAGGTCAAGGAGATGCGGGATGAGGACAAGCCCGCCGGCCCGACCGGTCCGCTCGAGGGCCGCGTCGTCGGCGCTGACGAGTCCGTCGCACCCGGTGCGCCCGCGCGTGAGCCGGAGCCGGTCCGCTCGCCCGATGAGCGTCGTCCCGGCCTGTAGCCGCGGCGCACGCTGATCCGATGGCACTGACGGCGCCGCGTCGTAGGCAGCGCGACCCCGAGGGGCGCATGCCGCTGCGCGCTCACCTGACCGAGCTGCGCAAACGGTTCGTCCGCTCGGCCATCGCGATCCTCGTCGGCGCGGTCGCCGGGTGGTTCGTCTACAAGCCGCTGTTCGAGGCGGCGGCCCGCCCGATCATCGACATCCAGAAGCAGCAGAACATCCAGGCCGCCATCAACTTCAACACCCCGGTCGGGGCCTTCAACCTGCAGGTGCAGACGGCGATCGTCATCGGCGTCGTGCTGGCCTCGCCGGTCTGGCTGTACCAGCTGTGGGCGTTCATCACGCCGGGGCTGACCCGCAAGGAGCGACGCAGCTCGTTCGCGTTCGTGGGGGCAGCCGTCCCGCTGTTCCTTGCCGGCGCCGGCCTGGCCTGGTTCATGTTCCCCAAGGCGATCGCCTTCCTGTACGACTTCATCCCCGCCGGGGGAGCGGCGTTCACCGACGCCTCGACGTACTTCTCGTTCGTCACCCGCATCGTCCTCGCCTTCGGGATCGCCTTCGTGATCCCCGTCGTCCTGGTCTCGCTCAACCTCGTCGGGCTGCTGCCGGGGCGGATCCTGCTCAGCCACTGGCGGATCATCGTGTTCGCCTGCTTCCTGTTCGCGGCCGTCGCCACGCCCACGCCCGAGGCCACGTCGATGATCGTGCTCGCCAGTGCGATGTGTCTGCTGTTCGCCGTCGCGGTCGCGATCTGCCTGCTCGCCGACAAGCGCAAGGCGCGCCGGGCCCCCGACCTCGAGTCGATCCCGGACGACCAGGCCAGCTCGCTGTAGGTGGCGACCGCTACCTTCGGCCCGTGAGCAGTGCGCGGACCATCGGCCTGGTCGTCAACCCGACCGCGGGTCAGGGCCGCGGACGCGCCCTCGGAGCTCGCGCCGCCGAGCTGCTCGGGGCCTCGGGCCACGACGTCGTCGACCTGTCTTCCCCGTCGGCTGACGCCGCCCTGCAGCGGTGCACGGCCGCGGTGGCCGACGGCCTCGACACCCTCGTGGTCGTGGGCGGTGACGGCATGGTGCACCTCGGTGTCAATGCGGTGGCGGGCAGCGCTACCGCCCTGGCCGTGGTCGCCGCCGGCACCGGCAACGACAACGCCCGCTCGCTGGGCCTGCCCCTGCTGGACGCCGCCGCGGGCGCGGCCGTCGTCCTTGGTGGTCACCGGCGGCGCATCGACGCGGCCCGGCAGGTGCGCCCGGGCCGGCCCGACCAGTGGTTCGTGGGTGTGCTGTGCGGCGGGTTCGACGCCGTCGTCAACGAGCGGGCGAACTCCTGGGCCTGGCCGCGCGGTCGGATGCGCTACAACCTCGCGATCGCCCGTGAGCTGCCCCTGTTCCGCCCGCTGCCGTACGAGATCGAGCTGGACGGCGAGGTGTGGGCCACCGAGGCCATGCTCGTCGCGGTGGGCAACGGGCCGGCGTACGGCGGGGGGATGCTGATCACGCCGGACGCCTCGTACGACGACGGGCTGCTCGACGTGCTCGTCGTCGGGCCGATGTCGGTGCCGCGGCTGCTCACCGTGTTCCCCAAGGTGTTCAGCGGGCGGCACGTCACGCACCCCTCCGTCACGATTCGTCGGGCCCGGCACGTGCGCCTGTCGACCCCCGGCATCGTGGCGTACGCGGACGGCGAGCGGTTCGGCCCGATGCCGGTCGACGTCGAGCTGGTCCCGGGTGCGCTGGAGGTGCTGGTCCCCGCCTGAGCGAGCCGCCCGCGCCGGTGGGCACCGGCTGACGTAGCCTGCGGTCATGTCCTCGCCCGCCGAGCGATTCGCTGCGGCTCGTCGTCGAAGCCAGGACGAGCCATCCGAGCTGACCCGCTTCCGCGACACCCTCGGCTTCGAGCTCGACGACTTCCAGACCCGCGCCTGCACCGCCCTCGAGCTCGGCCGCGGCGTGCTGGTCGCCGCGCCCACCGGCGCCGGCAAGACGGTCGTCGGCGAGTTCGCGGTGCATCTGGCCCTGGCAGGTGGCCGCAAGGCGTTCTACACGACGCCGATCAAAGCCCTGTCGAACCAGAAGTACGGCGAGCTGGTGGCCCGGCACGGCGCCGACAACGTCGGCCTGCTGACCGGCGACACGACCGTCAACGGCGAGGCGCCGGTGGTCGTGATGACCACCGAGGTGCTGCGCAACATGCTGTACGGCGACTCGCCGACCTTGCGCGGCCTGGGTTTCGTCGTGATGGACGAGGTGCACTACCTGGCCGCCCGCTTGCGCGGGGCGGTGTGGGAGGAGGTCATCATCCACCTGGCTGCCGACGTCCGCGTCGTGTCCTTGTCGGCCACCGTCAGCAACGCCGAGGAGTTCGGCGCGTGGCTGGACACCGTGCGCGGCGACACCGAGGTGGTGGTCGAGGAGCACCGACCGGTGCCGCTGTACCAGCACGTCGTGGTGGGCTCGCGGCTGCTCGACCTGTTCGTCGACTCCGGCGCCGCCCAGGCGGCCGTGAACCCCGAGCTGCTCGACCTGGCGCGCGACGAGCAGCGCCGGGAGCGGGTCGAGCGCGGTGGGCGGCCCGGACGCCCCCGCGGCCGCGGTGGCCCGCCGGTGCGCCGCGGTGGCCGCGGGACTCCGGCCCGGCCCGAGGTGGTCGAGCGGCTCGACGCCGCGGGGCTGCTGCCGGCCATCACGTTCGTGTTCAGCCGCGCCGGCTGCGACGCCGCCGTCCGCCAGTGCCTGATGGCCGGCATCCGCCTCACCACGCCCGCCGAGGCCCTGGAGATCCGCGCGTTCGCCGAGGCGCGCACCGCCGACGTCCCGCCCGAGGACCTGGACGTGCTCGGCTACTGGGAGTGGATCGACGGGCTCTCGCGCGGGCTGGCGGCCCACCACGCCGGGATGCTCGCCAGCTTCAAGGAGGTGGTCGAGCAGCTGTTCGCCCGCGGGCTGGTGCGCTGCGTCTTCGCCACCGAGACCCTCGCGCTCGGCATCAACATGCCGGCCCGCAGCGTGGTGCTCGAGAAGCTGAGCAAGTGGAACGGCGAGACGCACGCCGACGTCACGCCGGGGGAGTACACCCAGCTGACCGGGCGGGCCGGGCGCCGCGGCATCGACGTCGAGGGGCACGCCGTCGTGCTGTGGTCGGCCGGGCTCGACCCGCGGGCGGTCGCCGGGCTCGCCTCGACCCGTACCTATCCGCTGCGCTCGAGCTTTCGGCCGACGTACAACATGGCCGTCAACCTGGTCGCCCAGGTCGGCCGTGAACGCGCCCGCGAGGTGCTCGAGACCTCGTTCGCGCAGTTCCAGGCCGACCGGGCGGTGGTCGGCCTGGCCCGCCAGGTGCGCACCCACGAGCAGGCGCTGGATGGCTACGTCGCGTCGATGAGCTGCCACCTGGGGGACTTCGCCGAGTACGCCGGGCTGCGCCGCGCGGTCAAGGACCGTGAGGCCCAGCTGTCGCGGCGGCGCCAGGGCGACCAGCGGGCCGAGGCGGCCCAGAGCCTGGAGAAGCTGCGGATCGGGGACGTCATCGAGGTGCCGGCCGGACGCCGGGCCGGGTACGCCGTGGTGCTCGAGCCCGACCCCGCGGTGGGGCTGGACGGTCCGCGCCCGACGGTGCTGACCGCCGACCGTCAGGTGCGCCGGCTCTCGGTGGTCGACGTCCCGCAGCCGGTCGAGGCGCTGACCCGGGTGCGGGTGCCGAAGAACTTCAACCCGCGCAACCCGCAGTCCCGCCGCGACCTGGCCTCGGTGCTGCGGCACGCGGTGCCCGAGCCCGACGCCGCGCCGTCCGGACGTCGGGCCGGCGGGCGGGCCGCGGGGGACGACGCCGAGCTGCTCGACCTGCGCCGACGGCTGCGCGCCCACCCCTGCCACGGCTGCGCCGAGCGCGAGGACCACGCCCGCTGGAGCGAGCGCTGGTGGCGGCTGCGGCGCGAGACCGACGGCCTCGCCGCGCGGATCGAGGGCCGCACCAACACCGTGGCCCGCACCTTCGACCGGGTCTGCGACCTGCTCACCGACCTGGGCTACCTGCGGGTCGTGGACGGCGCGACCCAGGTCACCCGCGACGGCCAGCGGCTGCGCCGGCTCTACACCGAGCTCGACCTGCTCACCGCCGAGTGCCTGCGGGCGGGGGTCTGGGCCGGTCTGGACGCCGCCGGCCTGGCCGCGTGCCTGTCGGCCCTGGTGCACGAGTCGCGCCGTGACGACGGCCCGACCCCGCGCATCCCGGGCGGCCCGGTGGGTGAGGCGCTCGAGCGGACCCTGCGGCTGTGGGCCGAGGTCGAGGACCGCGAGGGTCAGCACCGGCTCTCGACCCAGCGCCAGCCGGACGTCGGGCTGGCCTGGGCGATGCAGCGGTGGGCGCGCGGCGAGGGGCTGGACTCGGTGCTGCGCGAGACCGACCTGGCTGCCGGCGACTTCGTCCGCCGGTGCAAGCAGCTGGTCGACCTGCTCGGCCAGGTGGCCGTCTCGACCGACGACGTCGCGCTGCGCCGGTCCGCGCTGGCCGCGGTCGACCTGGTGCTGCGCGGCGTCGTCGCCCACTCCACCGTCGCCTGATTCCCCCCCATCCCGCATCCCCCAGCCCGCCTCGCAGCGGACATATCGGGCGCCGCACACCGGTGCGGGGGAGGAAAGCGGGGCGGGGGGAGGCAGCGGGTGTCCGGTGGCCGAGTAATGAGGGGCTCACAGAGGGTTGCCGAAGTGAGGGCCAAACGGCACACTTCGTCCCACCAGCGGTGTCCTGAGGGCGCTGCCGCCAACCGAAAAGGGTCCCGATGAAGCGCACTGTCCTGGTCAGCGCCGCACTGCTGGGTTCGCTGGCGCTCGCAGCGCCCTGGTCGGCCGCCGCGGCACCGGCGGCCGACGGTGGCCGCGACGCCGCGGTCGCCCGCGCCACGGGGCTGGCCCGGGGCCACGGCACGGCCTTCGGGCTCGACGCCGAGCAGGGGCTGAGTGCTCGCGACGTCGTCATCGACGCCAGCGGCGCCCAGCACGTCCGGTTCGACCGCACCTGGCGGGGGCTGCCCGTCGTGGCCGGTGACCTCGTCGTGCACTCCACCTCGTCCGGTGCCTGGGCCGGAGCGTCCGCTGCGGCATTGCGCGTGGTCCCGGTGTCGGGTGAGGGCACCGTCTCGGCCGCCGGGGCACGCTCTGCGCTCGTGGCGCGCTACCCGGCCGACGCCGTGGTCTCCACTGCGCAGCGGGTGGTCGACGCGCGAGCGGGTGCCGGACGTCTGGCCTGGCGGGCGACGGTCAGCGGGGTGGGAGCCGACCAGACGCCGTACGACGACGTGCTCGTCGTCGACGCCGTCACCGGTGCCGTCTCGCTGGTGACCAAGGGGGTCAAGGAGGGCCAGGGCACGGGCGTCTACGTCGGCAGCGTCGCGTTCACCACCACACCGGCCAGCGGCGGCACGACGCTCACCGACAATGGACGCGGCGGTCAGCGGACCATCGACATGCTGAACCGCCAGGGCGGCAAGGGCCAGTCGTTCGTCGACGCCGACGACAGCTGGGGCACCGGCAGCGCGTCGAACCGGCAGAGCGCGGCCGCCGACGCGCACTACGGCGCCGAGCGGACCTGGGACTTCTACTTCAACACCTATGGCCGCAACGGGATCAAGAACGACGGCGTGGGCGCGCTGTCGCGGGTGCACTACGGCAGCAGCTACAACAACGCGTTCTGGAGCGACAGCTGCTTCTGCATGACCTACGGCGACGGCGTCTCGAACGCCCGGCCGCTGACCGAGCTCGACGTGGCCGGCCACGAGATGTCGCACGGCGTGACCTCGGCCACCGCGAACCTGAACTACTCCGGTGACGCCGGTGGCCTGAACGAGGCGACCAGCGACATCTCCGGCACGATGGTCGAGTTCACCGCGAACAACGCCGCCGACGTCGGTGACTACCAAATCGGCGAGCTGATCAACATCAACGGCAACGGCACCCCGCTGCGGTACATGGACCGCCCCTCGCGTGATACCCGCAGCGTCGACTGCTGGTCGACGTCGGTCGCCGCTCTCGACCCGCACTACTCCTCGGGTGTGGGCAACCACCTGTTCTACCTGCTCGCCGAGGGCAGCGGCGCCAAGACCCTCAACGGCGTCACCTACAACAGCCCCACCTGCAACAGCACGACCACCTCGGGGATCGGGCGCGACGCGGCGAGCTTCATCTGGTACCGAGCCCTGACGGTCTACATGACGAGCACGACGACCTACCCGCAGGCCCGGGCCGCCACGCTGCAGGCCGCCACCGACAAGTACGGCGTCTCCAGCCCCCAGTACGCGGCGACCGCCGCGGCGTGGAGCGCCGTCGGGGTCAGCTGAGCGCGGTCTGCGCGGCAGCGAGCACGCGGTTGACGCTGCTGCGCAGACCCCAGCGGTCGGCGAGCTCGGCCAGGGCCAGGACGTCGGCCGGGTCACCCGGCAGGGTGTCGTCGACGGCCGCGAGCGGGATGTCGCGGACGACGTCGACGACCGTGGGTGCGACGGCCAGGTAGTCGCGCGCCGCGACCAGCTTGGCCAGCTGCCCGGGGCTGATGCCGGCGTCCCGGGCGTCGACCGCGGCCAGCAGGGCGGCGAGCCCGCCGTAGCGCCGCAGCAGGCCGACGGCGGTCTTCTCACCGACGCCCGCCACGCCGGGCAGCCCGTCGCTCGGGTCACCGCGCAGCACCGCCATCTGCGCGTAGTCGCGGCCGGTCGCCACGCCGTACCTGGCCTGCAGCCACGGCTGGGTCACGACGTCGAGGTTGCGCACGCCCTTACCGGTGTACAGCACCCGCACCGACCGCTCGTCGTCGACGACCTGGAACAGGACGCGGTCGCCGGTGACCACGTCGACGGGCCGCCCCGCCGCTCCGGCCCGCTCGGCCAGCGTCGCCATGACGTCGTCCGCCTCGAAGCCGGGGTGGCCGAGGCGCGCGATCCCCAGTGCATGCAGCACCTCGACGATCACCGGCACCTGGGGCGCCAGCGTGTCGGGCGTCAGCTCGGCGTCGCCGGCGGGGGTGAGCCGCTGCTGCTTGTACGACGGGATCGCGTCGACCCGAAAGGCCGGCCGCCAGTCGTCGTCCCAGCAGGCCACCAGCTCGGTGGGGCGGTAGGCCGTGACCAGGGTGGCGATCATGTCCAGGAACCCGCGGACCGCGTTGACCGGCGTCCCGTCGGGGGCCGTCACCGACTCGGGGACGCCGAAGTACGCGCGGTAGTACAGCGACGCGGAGTCCAGCAGCATCAGCACGCCGCCATCCTGCACCAGTACAGTCGCCGGAATGGAGGACACCGACCGCGAGATCGTCCGGCTGCTGGCCCGTGACGGCCGGATGAGCTTCACCGACCTGGCCAAGGCCACCGGGCTCTCGACGTCGGCCGTGCACCAGCGGGTGCGCCGTCTGGAGCAGCGCGGTGTCATCACCGGGTACGTCGCCACCGTGTCGACCGAGGCCATCGGGCTACCGCTGACGGCGTTCATCAGCGTCACCCCGCTCGACCCGGCGGCGCCGGACGACGCCCCCGACAAGCTCGCGCACCTGACCGAGATCGAGGCCTGCCACAGCGTCGCGGGCGAGGAGTCGTACATCCTCAAGGTGCGCGTCGGGACGCCGGGCCAGCTCGAGTCGCTGCTGGCCCGCATCCGCTCGGCGGCCAACGTCGCGACCCGCACGACCGTCGTCCTGTCGACCCCGTACGAGGCGCGACCGCCCGCGGTCTGACGCTCAGCGGCACCCAGTCGCCCTGCCCACGCCGCCTCGCCGGCCTACCTGACGTGGGACGAGCTGCCCGGCGCGGTGGTGAGCTGTCAGAGCTGGTTCGTCGTGCCGAGCACTGTCGCGGGTCTTCTCAGACGGTCGCCAAGGCTTGTGCCGCAGCGGTTTCACGGCTCGCGGCAGCCTGAGCGTACGCCGCCTCATGCGCGTCGTCGCCGGACGCGTGCTCGCGCCACCACGCCTGGCCCGCCTCGGGCAGGGTGTAGATCGGGTCGTGGTAGACGTACTCGCGGGCCAGGGCCTCGTCGTCCGACCCCTCGATCGAGGTGCGGTAGTTCTTGGTCCAGTACGACATGCCGCGCTCGGTGTCGTAGGTGTGCACCTGGTGCACCCACCGCTTGCCGACGTACGGCACGTCGCAGACGATCCGCGGGGTCGAGAACCCCGGCAGGTAGCCCATGATCGCGTGCTGCAGGTGCTGGGCCTCAGCCAGTGACATCCGCCAGTGCTCGCTGAACGGGATCATGTCGCACAGGTAGAAGTAGTACGGCGTGATGCTGGCCTCGTCCTGCAGCGCGAAGCACAGGTCGAGCAGCGCGGCGCTGCTGTCGTTGATCCCACGCATCAGCACACCCTGGTTGCGGACGTCACGCACGCCGGCGTCCAGCATCGCCCGGGCGGCTGCACCCACTGCGGGGGTGAGGGACTGGGCGTGGTTGACGTGGGTGTGGATCGCCAGGTTGACACCGCGCTCACGCGCCACCGAGGCAACCCGGCCGACGCCCTCGACGACGTCGTCGGCCAGCCAGTGCTGCGGCAGGCCCATCAACGCCTTGGTGGCCAGCCGGATGTCGCGCACGTTCTCGATCTCGAGTAGGCGCATGA
>JACMOY010000147.1 GCA_014377795.1 Actinomycetota bacterium
CAGCAGCAGCAGGGCGGCCGCGGCCGACCCGGCCGCGGCGAGTGCGACTGTCCGCGCCGGGCCGTGCGCGGACCCCGCCGCGACCGCGACCAGCAGGAGCACCCCGACGGCGGCCGCCACGGTGGCGACGGCGGCCAGCCGGTAGCTTGCCGGGTCGCCGATCTGCTCGAGGTCGCTGACCGCACCGGTGACCGACACCCGCACCAGCGTGGTGCCGGCGACCAGGCCACCGCCGAGCAGCACCGCGCCGACCGCGGCCCAGCGGGCTGCCGGCCCCGCCACCGGCTCGTCCGGGCCGACGTCGGGGGAGTGGGCCATGCGGCGAGGCTACCCAGCGTCTGGGATCGTGGGCCCGTGGATCTGATAACCCTGATCGTGTCGATCGCCGTCGCCATCGCCGTCATCATCGGCGTCGCCGTCGTGGGCCTGCTGCGCAGCCGCGGCTCGCGCAAGGCGCCCCCGGCGCCGCGCCCCGGCACCGACTACACGCCCGGGGTGGGCGACGACGCGACCGAGCCGCGCGGCGCCCCCAAGCGGGTCATCGAGGACGTCGACCTGCTCGACCGCGACACCGACGACCACCTGCGCGAGCTCGACCAGCCACCGGCCATCGAGCGCCCGGCGCCCTCGGCCGGTCGGCTGCAGCGGCTGCGCTCGCGGCTGGCCAGGTCGAACGGCGCCCTGGGCAAGGGCCTGCTCGACCTGCTCTCGCGCGACCACCTCGACGAGCAGACCTGGGAGCAGGTGGAGCAGACGCTGCTCGCGGCCGACGTCGGCGTGGGCCCCACGACCGAGCTGATCGAGCGGCTGCGCACCCAGGTCAAGGTGGACGGCGTGAAGGACCCCGAGCAGGTGCGCGCACTGCTGCGCGCCGAGCTGATCGCGCTGGTCGATCCCACGATGGACCGCTCGCTGGCCGTCGACCGGGTGGCCGACCGCCCCGCCGTCGTCCTGGTCGTCGGGGTCAACGGCACCGGCAAGACCACCACCGTCGGCAAGCTGGCCCGGGTGCTGGTCGCCGACGACAAGGACGTGGTGCTCGGTGCCGCCGACACCTTCCGCGCGGCCGCCGCCGACCAGCTCGAGACCTGGGGCGCTCGGGTCGGCGTGCCCACGATCCGCAGCGACCGCGATGGCGCCGACCCCGCGGCCGTCGCCTACGACGCGGTGCGCGCCGGCGCCGGGCTGGACGCCGACGTCGTGATCATCGGCACGGCCGGGGGGCTGCAGAACAAGGTCGGGCTGATGGACGAGCTGGGCAAGGTCAAGCGGGTCGTCGAGAAGCAGTCACCGGTCGACGAGGTACTGCTCGTGCTGGACGCGACCACCGGTCAGAACGGGTTGCGCCAGGCGCAGGTGTTCGCCGAGGTCGTCACCGTCACCGGGATCGTCCTGACCAAGCTGGACGGCACCGCGAAGGGCGGCATCGTCATCGCCGTGCAGCGTCAGCTCGGCGTGCCGGTCAAGCTGGTCGGGCTGGGCGAGGGCCCGGACGACCTCGCCCCCTTCGACGCCGCCGACTTCGTGGACGCCCTGCTCGCCTGAGCGAAGCATCCGGCCGGATCGGCAACACGGTCTTCACACGTGGGGTGGGTTGGTCACCTACTCGTAACACGACTGATCCGTCCGCGACACAGGCGGCCGTCAGCGTGGTGGTCAACGGCGCCCGCCCCTCGCGGCCGCCGATCATCCGCCCGACGACCGGCTCCGACCGGTCCCACTGCTCGCGGAGGTCCTGTCCATGGACACAGGTGACACTGCCTGGGTGCTCATGAGTGCAGCGTTGGTGCTGCTCATGACGCCCGGCCTGGCCTTCTTCTACGGCGGCATGGTGCGCTCCAAGAGCGTGCTGAACATGCTGATGATGTCGTTCGTCACGATCGGCATCGTGAGCGTCCTGTGGACGCTGTTCGGCTTCTCGGTGGCCTTCGGCGCCGGCGGCAACGGCTTCATGGGTGACTTCGGTTACGTCGGCCTGGGCGAGGCGATGAACCAGATGACGACGGTCAACGGCGCGGTGTACAAGATCCCGCTGCTCGTCTTCTCGATGTTCCAGCTGATGTTCGCGATCATCACCCCGGCCCTGATCTCGGGCGCCATCGCCGACCGGGCCAAGTTCCTCGGCTGGTCGGTGTTCGTGACCCTGTGGACGACGATCGTGTACTTCCCCGTCGCGCACTGGGTGTTCGACTTCGGCGACGCCAACGGCAACCACGCCGGGTGGCTGGCCAAGCTGGGCGTCCAGGACTTCGCCGGCGGCACCGCCGTCCACATCAACGCCGGCGCGGCGGGCCTGGCGCTGGCCATCGTCCTGGGCAAGCGCAACGGCTGGCCCAAGGCCCAGTTCCGCCCGCACAACCTGCCGCTGGTGCTGCTCGGCGCGGGCCTGCTGTGGTTCGGCTGGTTCGGCTTCAACGCCGGTTCGGCGCTGGGTGCCAACGGCCTGGCCGGCCTCGCGTTCACCAACACGATGGTCTGCACGGCGACCGCGCTGCTCGGCTGGATCCTCGTCGAGAAGCTGCGCGACGGGCACCCGACCAGCCTGGGTGCCGCATCCGGCGCCGTCGCCGGTCTGGTCGCGGTCACCCCCGCCTGCGCCTCGATCGTCCCGTGGGCCGCGGTCCTGCTCGGCCTGGTGGCGGGCGCGATCTGCGCCCTGGCCGTCGGCCTGAAGTACCGGCTCGGGTTCGACGACTCGCTGGACGTCGTGGGCGTCCACCTGGTCGGCGGGATCGTCGGGTGCCTGTACATCGGGCTGTTCGGCACCGGGCGCGTCGCCGGTGCCGGCGGAGCCAGCGCGGACGGCGTCTTCTACGGCGGCGGCTTCGGGCTGCTCGGCAAGCAGGCCATCGGTGCCGGGTCGGTCCTGGTCTACTCGTTCGTCATCACGTTCGTCCTCGGCACCGTCATCAACAAGACCATCGGGTTCCGGCTGGACCCCGAGGACGAGGAGACCGGCGTCGACCTGTTCGAGCACGCCGAGACCGGCTACGAGCTGGCCGGGGTCGGCGGGGGGTCGGCGTTCCACGCGGCCGTCAGCACCAGCCACCGCACCGAGGCAGCCAAGGGGGTGTCGGCATGAAGCTGGTCACCGCGATCATCAAGCCGCACAAGCTGGACGACGTGAAGACCGCCCTGGAGTCCTTCGGAGTCCAGGGGATGACGGTCAGCGAGGCCAGCGGCTACGGTCGCCAGCGCGGCCACACCGAGGTCTACCGGGGGGCCGAGTACACGGTCGACCTGGTGCCCAAGGTGCGTCTGGAGGTGCTCGTCGACGACGGGGACGCCCTGGACGTGGTCGAGATCCTCGTCAAGAGCGCCCAGACCGGTCGCATCGGCGACGGCAAGGTCTGGACGGTCCCCGTCGAGGACGTGGCCCGGGTGCGCACCGGCGAGCGTGGGCTCGACGCGATCTGAGATGACGACACCGTCGCGGCGGGGCGACCCCGGCCGACCGTTCGGCACACAGGTCCGCGACCTGCGTGCCGAGCGGCTGACGGCGGCCGCGCGGTCGGCGTCCTGGCACCAGCACGACGGGCCGGCGCGGCGTCGCCAGCTCGCCGAGCTGGTCGAGTCCTGGCTGGTCGGGTTGTGGCAGGACGCCGCCGGCCCGACCTCACCCGGGCTTGCGCTCGCCGCGGTCGGCTGCGTCGCCCGCGGCGACGCCGGCCCGGCCAGCGACCTCGGCCTGGTGCTGCTGCACGACGGGCACGTGCTCAGCCCCCGTCAGGTCGGTGAGCTGGCCGACCGGTTCTGGTACCCGGTGTGGGACGCCGGGATGCGGCTGGACCACTCGGTGCGCACCCCGGCGCAGTGCCGGGACGTCGCGGCGCACGACCTCGCGGCCGCCGTCGGCCTGCTCGACCTGCGCGTGGTGGCCGGGGACGGCGACCTGGTGGCCGCCACCCGCGCCCGGCTGCTCGAGGACTGGCGCGGCGCCGCCCACCGCCGGATGCCCGAGCTGCTGGCGGCCCTGGAGGAGCGGGCCCAGCGACACGGCGACGCGGCCTTCCTGCTCGAGCCGGACCTGAAGGAGAGCCGCGGCGGCCTGCGCGACGTCACCGTCCTGCGCGCCCTGGCCGCCTCGTGGCTCACCGACCGCCCGCACGCCCCGGTCGACGAGGCGCAGGCGGTGCTGCTGGACGTCCGCGACGCGCTGCACGTGGTCACCGGCAAGAGCAGCGACCAGCTGCTGATGGCCGAGCAGGACACCGTGGCCGGGCTGGTCGGCGCGGACGACGCGGACGCGCTGCTCACCCGCGTCTCGCACGCGGCCCGCACCATCGCCTACGCCGTCGACACGACGGTGCGCCGGGCCCGTCAGGCGGTGCCGAACCGGCGCTTTCGCCCCGGTCCGCGCCGACCGCGGCTTCGACCGCTGGGCCACGGGCTGGTCGAGCACGACGGTGAGGTCGTCCTCGGGCCCGGTCTTCGCCCGCGCACCGACCCGGTGCTGGCGCTGCGAGCGGCCGCGACCGCCGCCCAGCACGGGTTGCCCCTGTCCCCGGTGACCGTCGGGCACCTGGCCACCGACACCCCCGAGCTGCCCCAGCCGTGGCCCACCGCGGCCCGCGAGGCGCTGCTCGAGATGCTGTCGGCCGGCCCGGCGCTGGTGCCGGTGTGGGAGGCCCTCGACCTGGCCGGGCTCACCACCCGCTGGCTGCCGGTGTGGGCGGGCGTGCGCTCGCGGCCCCAGCGCAACGCCGTCCACCGGCACACCGTCGACCGGCACCTGATCGAGACCGTCGTGCGCTGCGGCCCGTTCCTGCGCGACGTCGAGCGGCCCGACCTGCTTCTGGTCGCCGCGCTGCTGCACGACATCGGCAAGCTGCCCGGCGCGGGCGACCACTCCTCGATCGGCGCACCGCTGGCCCGACGGACGGCGCTCGCGATGGGCATGGTCACGACCGACGCCGACGTGGTCGAGCGCCTCGTGCGCGAGCACCTGACGCTGGTCGACCTGGCCACCCGCCGCGACCCGGACGACCCGCGCACGGTGCAGGCCGTCGTCCACGCGGTCGACGGGCGGGCCGACGTCCTGCGGCTGCTGCGCGCCCTGACCGAGGCCGACGCCCTCGCCGCCGGGCCGGCCGCGTGGAGCGCCTGGCGGGCCCGGCTGGTCGACGACCTGGTCGGGCGGGCGCTGACCTCGCTCACCGGTGCGCCGGTGCCCGGGCCCTCGCCGCTCAGCGACCAGGAGTCCGCGCTGGCCGAGCACGTGCGCGGTGGTGGCGGCCCGCGGATCGACGTCACCGAGCTGGACGGGCTGCACGTCGTGACGGTCGTCGCGCCCGACCGCATCGGCCTGTTCGGGGACGTCGCGGGCCTGCTCGCCGCGCACGGGTTGTCGGTGCGGTCGGCGCTGGTGCGCACCGTCGGCGACGTCGCGGTCGACACCTGGTGGGTCAGCGCGCCGTACGGCGACCTGCCGCCGACCCCGACGATGCTGACCGCCCTGCGTCGCCTGGCCGACGGTGACCGCACCGCGCTGTCCTGGCAGGCCCGCCGCGACGCCGCCTCCCGCCCCGCGCGCGGCGGGGTCGCCCAGCCGCGCGCCGTCCTGGTGTCCGGCGCCTCCGAGCACGCGACGGTCGTCGAGGGGCGCGCGGCCGGCCGGCCGGGGCTGGTGCACGCCAACGGCCGGGGCCCCGCCCGC
>JACMOY010000015.1 GCA_014377795.1 Actinomycetota bacterium
ATGCCTCGATCGCGACTATCGGACTCCAGCGCCATGCAGACCTCGGTCGCAGCGCGCCGCGCCGGGACCAGTAGTGCCCCGTCGAAGAGCAACCAGGCTGCACCGAGCCGCCGGCCGGAGGCGGAGACGGCGACGAGTGCGTCCGTGACGTGGTGGGGGACGAGATCCGCCACGTCCTGCTCGTCGACCGCCGGCAGCGGGCGGTCCTCCAAGGTCGCAGCGTGACGCGCCATCTCACGCAGGAACGCGGCGGCGGACGGTGGCGCGACGTCCACGCTGAACGGTGGGTTTGCCATCCGAGGAGTCTGCCTGGCGCACCCGACCAGTCAGCGGACGTCGTCCTCCCAGAACTCGGTGGCCGAGGCGCGTGCGGGCGCGCCGGGCGCGTGCACCTCGTTCTCGCGGCCGCGCAGCTCGACCCGGCGGATCTTGCCGCTGATCGTCTTGGGCAGGTCGGTGAACTCGATCCGGCGGATCCGCTTGTACGGCGCCAGGTGCTCGCGGGCGTAGGCGAGGATCGACGCAGCGGCCTCTCGGGTCGGCTCGTGGCCCGCGGCCAGCACGACGTACGCCTTGGGCACCGCCAGCCGGACGGCGTCCGGTGAGGGCACGACGGCCGCCTCGGCCACCGCGGGGTGCTCGATCAGGACGCTCTCGAGCTCGAACGGGCTGATCCGGTAGTCCGACGCCTTGAACACGTCGTCCGAGCGCCCGACGTAGGTGAGGTAGCCGTCAGCGTCGCGCGAGGCCACGTCGCCGGTGTGATAAGCGTTGTCGCGCATGGCGTCTGCGTTCAGCTCGGGGTCGTCGCGGTAGCCCACCATCAGGCCGACGGGACGCCCGCCAGGGCCGTCCAGGCGCAGGCACAGCTCGCCCTCGTCCTTCTCCTCACCGGTCACCGGGTCGAGCAGCACCACGTCGTACCCGGGCAGCGGCCTGCCCATCGAACCCGGCTTCAGCAGAGTGCCCGGGGGGTTGCCGACCTGCGCGGTGGTCTCGGTCTGGCCGAACCCGTCACGGACGGTCAGCCCCCAGGCCGCTCGCACCTGCTCGATCACCTCGGGGTTGAGCGGCTCGCCGGCGCCGACGACCTCGCGCAGCGGGATGCGTCCGCGGAAGGCGGCCAGGTCGGACTGCACCAGCATCCGCCAGACGGTCGGCGGCGCGCAGAACGTGGTGACCCCGCAGCGCTCCATCGCTTGCAGCAGAGCGGTTGCGGCGAAGCGGCGCTGGTTGACCACCAGCACCGTCGCCTCGGCGTTCCAGGGGGCGAACACGTTGCTCCACGCGTGCTTCGCCCACCCCGGCGAGCTGATGTTCAGGTGCACGTCGCCGGGCTGCAGCCCGATCCAGAACATCGTCGACAGGTGGCCGACGGGGTACGACACGTGGGTGTGCTCGACCAGCTTGGCCTTGGCGGTGGTGCCCGAGGTGAAGTACAGCAGCATCGTGTCGTCACCGCGGGTGGCGACGTCCGGCGCGGGGGCCCCGCCCCAGGTGAGGCTGTCGGCGAACGAGAGCCAGCCGGGGACGTCGTCCCCCACGGCGATGCGGGTCCAGCCGCCGGCCACAGCGGTGAACGCGGCGACGTCGTCCGAGCGGGCGACCACGTGCGACACCTGACCGCGCTCGATGCGGTCTCGGACGTCGGACGCCGCCAGAAGTGTCGTCGCAGGGATCACGACGGCGCCGATCCGGACGCAGGCCAGCAGCGTCTCCCACAGCTCGACCTGGTTGCCCAGCATCAGCAGCACCCGGTCACCGCCGCGGACACCGTGCGAGTGCAACCACCCGGCCAGCTGCATCGACCGGGACGCCATCTGCGCGTACGTCACCTGCGTGTCCGCGCCGTCCTCGTCGACGACCCACAGCGCCACCCGGTCGGCGGCAGGCCCGGCGGCGACGCGGTCGAACCAGTCACGGGCCCAGTTGAAGTGCTCGAACCGCGGTGGCCGGAACTCGCGGACGGCGCCCTCGTGGTCGGTGCGCAGCCGCAGCAGGTGGTCGCGGGCGTGCGCGAAGGCCGCCCCGGCGCCGGCGAAGACCTCGTCGTTCTCGATCATCTGCCGACCCTACGGCCATGGGGACTCCGCCACCACGGTGCGCCGCCGCCCGGCCGCGCCGCCCGTGGGTTACGTTCGGAACCGCCAACGGGAGGACCCGCAGATGCACGGCACGACACGGTTCGGCCGTACGCGCGCCGCACCTCGACTCATCGTGCTGCTGGCGGCGCTGGCACTGCCCGCGCTCGCCGCGTGCTCCTCCATCGCGACGCCGCAGACGGCCCCCGCTGCGAGCACCGCGTCAGCGACCGAGCCCGACGCGACCACGGCCGACACCACCGTGGACGAGCCCACCGGGGCGGCGACGACACCGTCGGAAGCGACGTCCTCGGCGGTCCCCACGACCGCGCCGACTCCCACCGCGAGCGGCGGGCCGGCGCCGACGCCGGGCCCCACCCGCTGGCCGAGGGCTCTCGGCGAGCCCGGCCAGGGGGACCCGGTCTGGGCGGTCTACCTGGCCTTGGCCCACGCTGGAGGCGACCCGGCGATCGACGCCGCGGTGCGCAAGGCGTCCGGGGCGGGCTACACCGCGGTGCAGGGCGACCTCGCCTGCGACCAGGGGGCCATCGAGGCACTCGGGCTCGACCAGTACGACTACTGGAGCGCGGCGACCGTGTACTTCGCCAACCGCGAGGATGCTGCGGACTTCGTCGCCTCGTACCAGGCCGAGGTGGGCACGGTCGTCGGCTCGGCTCAGGTCAACGTCGGCTGCCTCGACTGACCCGGTTCAGGGCCGCGCGCCCTGGCGGGTGACCGCCGCGGCGCCCAGCGGGCACCCGTTCGCCACCGCATCGTCGACGTCCGCGCCGCCGAGGGTCGCTGCGAGGTAGCCGGCGGCGAACGCGTCACCCGCGCCGGTCGTGTCGACGACGACACCGGACGCCGGCACCGCAGCGGCCACGCACGTTGGCCGCCCGTCGGCGGCGTGCCACCAGGCCCCCGACCGGCCGAGCTTGAGCACCACCTGCGGGTAGTGGGCGCTCAACGCAGCGATGACGACCGTCGGGTCTCGGCTGTCGCAGAGCACGGCGGCCTCGTCGAGGGTGACGAAGAGGAGGTCGACGTCTCGGGTCATCGCGGCGAAGGCGGCGCGTCCCACGGCCTCGAGCGGAGCGGCGCTCGAGGCGTCGACCGACGTGCTCACCCCGGCGGCGCGCGCCACGGCCAGCGCCGTCGTCCCGGCGTCGCGCGAACCGGGGTTGAGCAGCGTGTACCCGGACACGTGCACGTGCCCGGCCCGGCGGACGTCGTCCAGGGGCAGGTGGTCCGGCGACAGCGTCGAGTTGGCCCCGGCGTCGGGGAGCACCGTGCGCTCGCCGTCGCGTCCGACGAGGACGACGCAGGCGCCGGTCGCCGCGGGGGGGTCGACGCCCCCGTGCGTCGCGATGCCGGCGGACCGCTGCGCCGCCCCGGCCTCGCCG
>JACMOY010000148.1 GCA_014377795.1 Actinomycetota bacterium
CAGCGTCTCCAAGGGCGAGAGCCTCAAGGACACCGCCGAGACCCTGCAGGCGATGGGCGCGGACGCGGTCGTCATCCGTCACCCCGCCTCGGGGGCGCAGCACCGGCTCGCCGCCCAGGGCTGGACCACCGGGGCGGTGCTCAACGCCGGTGACGGCACCCACGAGCACCCCACCCAGGCCCTGCTGGACGCCTTCACGATGCGCCGCCGGCTGGGGCGCATCGAGGGCCTGCGCGTCACGATCGTCGGGGACGTCATGCACAGCCGGGTGGCCCGGTCCAACGTGCTGCTGCTCAAGACCCTGGGGGCCGAGGTCACCCTGGTCGCCCCGCCGACGCTGCTGCCCGTGGGGGTCGAGTCCTGGCCGGCGCAGGTGTCCTACGACCTCGACGCGGTGCTGCCCACGAGCGACGTCGTGATGATGCTGCGGGTCCAGCGCGAGCGGATGGGTGCGGCCTACTTCCCGTCCACCCGGGAGTACTCCCGGCGCTACGGCCTCGACGTCCGACGCGCCGACGCCCTGTCCGACAAGGCGATCGTCATGCACCCCGGCCCGATGGTCCGCGGCATGGAGATCGCCCCGGAGGTCGCCGACGGCCTGCGCTCGACCATCGTCGAGCAGGTCGCGAACGGCGTCAGCGTCCGGATGGCCGTGCTCTACCTGCTGCTCGGCGGCGCCGAGCCCGCCATCGGAGGAACGCTGTGAACACCCTGCTCAAGGACGTCCGGCCGTACGGCGAGGCCGCGCGGGACGTCCGTCTGGTGGACGGCGCCGTCGCCGAGATCGGGACTTCGCTCGAGGCCGGTGGCGCCACAGTCGTCGACGGGGCCGGCGCGGTCCTGCTGCCCGGACTGGTCGACCTGCACACCCACCTGCGCGAGCCGGGCCGCGAGGACGCCGAGACCGTCGAGACCGGGACGCGGGCCGCGGCGCTCGGGGGCTTCACCGCCGTGCACGCGATGGCCAACACCGATCCGGTGGCCGACACCGCCGGGGTCGTCGAGCAGGTCTGGCGGCTGGGCCGCGAGGCCGGCTGGTGCGACGTCGCCCCCGTCGGCGCCGTCACCGTGGGCCTGGGCGGCGAGCAGATGGCCGAGCTCGGGACGATGGCGGACAGCCTGGCCCGGGTACGGGTCTTCTCCGACGACGGGAAGTGCGTCAGCGACGCCAGTCTCATGCGCCGGGCCCTGGAGTACGTCAAGGCCTTCGACGGCGTGATCGCCCAGCACGCCCAGGAGCCGCGGCTCACCGTCGGCGCGCAGATGAACGAGGGCGTGACCTCCAGCCTGCTCGGGCTGACCGGCTGGCCGGCGGTCGCCGAGGAGGCCGTCATCGCCCGCGACTGCCTGCTGGCCGCCCACGTCGGCAGCCGGCTGCACGTCTGCCACGTCAGCACCGCCGGCAGCGTCGACATCGTGCGGGCTGCCAAGGCCCGCGGGGTGGACGTCACCGCCGAGGTCACGCCGCACCACCTGCTGCTGACCGACGACCTGGCCTGCTCCTACGACCCCGTCTACAAGGTGAACCCGCCCCTGCGCACCCAGGCCGACGTGGACGCGCTGCGCGCCGGGCTCGCCGACGGCACGATCGACTGCGTCGCCACCGACCACGCACCGCACGCGCTGGAGGACAAGGAGGCCGAGTGGGGCGCCGCGGCCTTCGGCATGACCGGTCTGGAGACCGCCCTGTCGGTCGTCGTGCTCACGATGGTCGAGCCCGGGCTGCTCACCTGGCGGCAGGTCGCCGACCGGCTGTCGGTCACCCCCGCGCAGATCGGTCGGCTGTCCGACCACGGCCGCCCGATCGCGGTCGGCGAGCCGGCGAACCTCTGCCTGGTCGACCCCACCGCCCGCTGGACGGTCGACCCGGCCCGGTCGGCCAGCCGCAGCCGCAACACCCCGTTCGCCGGGCGCGGGCTGCCGGGCCGGGTCGTCGCGACCTTCCTGCGCGGGCGGGCCACGGTGCTCGACGGCCGTCCAGTGCCCCTGGCCCTCAAGTCGG
>JACMOY010000149.1 GCA_014377795.1 Actinomycetota bacterium
GCTGGGAGCCGAAGCAGTCGAAGTACACCCGCGGGGTCCTCGGCAAGTACGCGCGCACGGTCGGCTCGGCCGCGCACGGCGCCGTCACCAGCTGAGTCGGCCGGCCTGGGCGGCCGGCCCCGGACGGGGAAGTCATTGGCAGGGTCTACGACGCGACCGGGGCCGCGCTCGGGTGCGTGCGTCGGACGTCCGTCGGGGCGTTTCGGGTGGGACGACGATGCACAGTGACGGGGTGCTGATGGGCTCGGAACGACGGGGGTTCCTGCTGGCACTTGCGGGCATCATGGCGCTGCTCGCGGTCGCAGGAATAGTTCGGCTCGCCAGCCCGGACGACGTCCTGGGACAGGACCGCCCTGCGGTGATCGCGGCGTCCGACCGGGCGGCGACATCGGGGCAGACATCGGGGCAGACAGCGGGGCAGCCACGCCGACCACCGCCGGTCACCGGCCGGATCTTCGACGACGGGCGCTTCCTGGTGGCCTACTACGGCACCGCGCAGACCGGCGCTCTTGGCGTGCTGGGAGAGACCGACCCCGACACCGCGTTCCGACGACTCGCCCGAGCGGCCGCCCCGTTCGAGCGGCCCGCGCAGCCGGTGCGGCTCGTCTACGAGCTGATCGTGACGGTCGCCGACGACGCTCCCGGGCCGCGCGCGGTCTACAGCCACGACATCCCCCGCGCGGAGGTGCAGCAGTACGTCGAGGCCGCGCGCCGGCACGGCGTGCTGCTGCTGCTCGACGTACAACCGGGGCGCGACTCGTTCCTCGACGTGGCCAGGCGCTGGGCCTGGGCACTGCGCGACCCGGGCGTCGGGCTGGCGCTCGACCCCGAGTGGCGGATGGGTCGCCACGAGTTGCCGGGGCGGACGATCGGCTCGGTCGACGCGCCCGAGGTCAACCGGGTCTCGACGTGGCTGGTCGCGCTCCAGGAGAAGCACCGGTTGCCGCAGAAGCTGTTCGTGCTGCACCAGTTCCGCACCGACATGATCGAGCATGTCGGTCAGGTGCGGGTGCGCCCCAGCCTGGCGATGGTGCAGCAGGTCGACGGGTTCGGCACGCCGGCGCAGAAGCGCGCGACGTACCACGAGGTCGCTGCGCCGTCGAAGTTCGTGATGGGCCTCAAGCTCTTCTACGACGAGGACGTCGATCGGCTGAACGCGACCGAGGTGCACCGGATCCGCCCGAAGGTGCGGTTCGTCAGCTTCCAGTGAGCCAGCGGTGGGTCACGAGGAACGTGAGCTTGCGAAGGCGTGGCAGGCGCACCGAAACCGGGTCTGGACCGAACGACGGAGCGGTGGAGAGCGGTCAGAAGTAGTCGTGGATGTGGAGCGGCCGGCCCCCGAGGGCGGCGTCGAGCACCAGGTCGTGGGTGTCGGGACCGGTGAGGTGGTCCAGCAGCCGCAGGTTGGCACACGACTGGGCGCCGGCGAAGGCCAGCGCGATGCCCTGCGGCGTGAATGTCGGTACGGCGGCCCCGCCGCTCGGCTCGCTCACGCGCCCGCACAGACCGCGGGCATCGCCGAGCGTCAGCAGGTAGTGGCCGTCGCTCGCGCCGAAGACGTCGCCGGCGACCGCGAACGGCACCTCGGCCGCCAGCCCCGGAACGTGCACGGCCCGGGCCGTGAGCGCGCCCGCGACGTCGCTGACGCGCAGTGAGTAGGGGTGCGCGTGCCGGGCCACGTGCCCCCAGGCGGCAGTGGGTAGCACCAGCCGTGCCGGGTCGGCGCCCGACGTCCGCAGCCGCACGGTGCCGGCAACGGAGGCGAACGTCGCCATCGTGAGCCAGATGGCCCGGTAGGCGTCAGCGCTCAGCCCGACGAGGGTCCACACCTCGACCACGCCTTGCGGGCCGTAGCCGTCACTGCGTACCCAGCTGCCCCAGCCGACGACCTGCTCGACGCCGTCCACCGTGTCGACCGCGAGGGTGACGCCGGTGTGGTCGGCGAGCTCCTGCTCGGCCGGCCGGCCGTAGCGGGGGCCGGTCCGGGTGAGCGGACCGTTCTGAGCGGCCGCCCAGGCGGCGTACACCTCCTGCATGGCGGGTACGTCGGCCGCGGTCGCGCGCCGGGTCCTCACGGTGAGCGGGGGCCGCACCCGGGCGAGGTCGGCGGTTGGGATCTCCACCTGGTCGTAGGAGCTGATCAGCTCGTAGCCGAGACCCCGGTAGATGCCGTTGGCCGTCGGGTAGAGCGTCGAGATCACCTCGCCGCGGGCCACCGACTCCTCGAGCAGCGGCGTGAACAGCTGCCGCAGCAGTCCGCCGCCGCGGTGCTCGGCGGCCACGGCGACGCCGGCGATGCCGCACGTCGGCACCTCGGCACCGCCGAACCACGACGTGAACTCGAGTGCCACCGCCTTCGCCACCAGCCGGCCACCGTCGAAGGCCCCCCACGAGTGCCGGCCCGGCGGCGGCTCGGGGGGTGGCACCGGCTGCGGGCTCCCGGCGGGCGGTGGCCCGAAGGCCTCGCTGCTCAGGTCGTGGGCCTGGGGCAGGTCGGCGAGGTCGAGCTTGCGGATCTCCACGGGCAGCAATCTATGCCGCGCAGGTGTGCACCGACTACCAGGTGTCGACCGTGCGCCCGCTGCCGGTGAGTCGTCCGTCTCGGGCGGCCGCGCCGATGAGCTGCGCCAGGATGCCGCGGGTCTCGGCCGGGTCGATCACGTCGTCGATCTCGAAGTGTCGAGCCACGTTGAGCGCGGTCGAGTGGGCCTGGGCGGATGCCGTCAGCTCGCGCACGGTGCGCTCGCGCTCCCCGTCGTCCTCGATCGCCTCGAGCTCGCGCCGCATCGAGAGTCGTACGGCGCCCTCGAGCCCCATGGCTCCGAGGTGCGCACCGGGCCACGCCAACGTCATCAGCGGCTCGTGCGTGCTCCCGCCGAGCATCGCCTGCGCGCCAAGGCCGTAGCCGCGGCGCAGCACCACACCGAGCAACGGCACCTGCATCGCGGCGGCGGCGACCAGCAGGCGCGAGGTGTGTCGCACCAGCCCGGTGCGCTCGGCCTCGGCGCCCACCATCATCCCGGGTGTGTCGACGAGCGAGACGACCGGGAAGCCCCACGCGTCGCACAGCTGGATGAACCGCGCGGCCTTGTCGCCGGCATCGGCGGTGATCGCACCGGCCACGTGCCGGGTGTCGTTGGCGACGAACCCGACGGTGCGGCCCTCGATCCGGCCGAGCGCGGTGAGCAGCTCGGGCGCGAACCCGGCGCGCAGCACGGTCACCGAGTCGACGTCGGCAATGGTCTCGACGATCGGCACCACGTCGTACGACGTCCGCTCGCCCTCGGGCACCGCGGCGCGCAGCGACACCTGGTCGACCGCCGTCCAGGCGTCGAGCGGGCCGAGGAAGTAACCGAGTAGTGCGCGCGCGGCGTCGACCGCCTCGCCGTCGTCGACAGCGAGGTCGACCACGCCGTTGGCCACCATCACGTCGAGCGGTCCGACGTCGGCCGCGGCCACGTCGCCGAGGCCGCCGCCCGCGATCATGGCGGGGCCACCCATGCCGAGCGAGGCCCGCGGGGTCGCGACGATCAGGTCGGCGCAGCCCGCGATCACCGCATTGCCCGCGAAGCAGTTGTCGTCGATGACGGCGACCCGCGGCACCTTGCCGGAGAGCCGGGCCCAGGCCGCGAACGTCGTGACGTCGAGGGCCGAGACGAGCGGGATGTCGACATCGCCGGGGCGGCCGCCGCCGCCCGCGGCGAAGAAGACGGTCGGCACCCCGAGCCGGGCGACCACGTCGAGGAGCCGGTCGGTCTTGCGGTGCCCGCGCATGCCCTGAGTGCCGGCCATGACCAGGTAGTCGTAGGAGAGGACCGCGACCGCGTGCCCGTCGATGGTGGCCAGGCCGCCGACGATGCCGTCGGCGACGGTGCGGTCGAGCAGGTCGTCGTCGGTGCGCTTGGCGGCCTGGGCGGCGGTGACGAACCGCCCGTACTCGACATAGCTGCCGGCGTCGACCAGCGCGGCCACCTGCTCGCGGGCCGTGCGCCCACCGCGGGCGTGCAGCTTCGTCACGGCCTCGGGGCGGGCGGCGTCCTCGGTGAGGGCACGCCTCGCGAGCACCTCCAGCAGCTCGGGCCTGATCGACATGCCCGGAGTCTAGGGAGATGGTGGCGCCCAGCGGCGATGCCCTCGCATGCAGCTCGGTGGCCGTGGTCGCCGAGGTCGCCTGTGGAGAACGGGTCGCGGCGGGCCGCGGGCGCCGCAAGCCTGGGGCCGTGTCGGCACTCGAGCGCGACGCCCGTCGCTACAACGCCATGGTCGTGAACGGGTGGATCGTCATCCGGCTCTGCTACGACGACGTGATGCACCATCCAGATGCGGTGCGCGAGGTGCTGGCCGCGGCGGTGGCGAGTATCGCGACGATGGCTAGGCTCACTCAGTGACCGCCGCCCACGACCTCGACGCCGCCGACACCCTGAGGTCGTACCGTGACCTCTTCGTCGGCACCGATTCCCCGCTCGTCTACCTCGACGGCAACTCGCTCGGCCGACCGCTGAAGGTGACGGCCGAGAGGCTGAGCAGCTTCGTCACCGACGAGTGGGGCGACCGGTTGATCCGCGGCTGGGACGAGCGCTGGATGGCGCTGCCCCGCGTGCTCGGCAACGAGATAGGCCGGGTCGCCCTAGGGGCCGCGGCCGGGCAGACCATTGTCGGCGACTCCACGACGGTGCTGCTCTACAAGCTGATGCGTGCCGCCGTCGCGCTGCGACCGGGCCGGACCGAGATCGTGCTCGACCGCGACAACTTCCCGACCGACCGCTACCTCGCCGACGGCGTGGCCCGCGAGTGCGGCCTGACCCTGACGTGGATCGACGTCGACACGACGTCGGGCGTGACGGCCGACCTGCTCGCGGCGGCGCTGAGCGAACGGACGGCGTTGGTCGTGCTGAGCCACGTCGCGTACCGCTCGGCCTGGCTGGCCGACGGCGCCGGCCTCACCCGCCTCGCCCACGACGCCGGCGCCCTCGTGCTCTGGGACCTGTCCCACTCGGTCGGCTCGGTGCCGCTCGCGCTCGACGCCTGGGACGCCGACCTGGCTGTCGGCTGCACCTACAAGTACCTCAACGGCGGTCCCGGCGCGCCGGCCTTCGCCTACGTCGCCGCCCGACTCCTCGACGAGGTCGTCCAACCGATCCAGGGCTGGATGGGCGCAGCAGACCCGTTCCTGATGGGGCCGTCGTACGCCCCCGCACCGGGCATCCAGCGGATCCTCTCCGGCACCCCGCCGATCGTCGGGATGCTCGCGATGCAGGACATGCTGGCGCTGCTCGGCGAGATCGGGATGGACGCCGTCCGCGAGAAGTCGCTCGGGTTGACGTCCTACGCCATCGATCGCGCGGCCGACCTGCTCCCGGAGACCACGGTCGCCTCCCCGGTCGACCCGATGCTGCGCGGCGGCCACGTCACTCTCAACCACCCGCGCATGCGCGAGGTCACCCAGGCGCTGTGGCAGCGCGACGTGGTGCCCGACTTCCGCGATCCGGGCGGTCTGCGGCTCGGGCTCTCGCCGCTCTCGACGTCGTACGACGAGGTCGAGCGCGGGCTACGCGCCGTGCGCGAGGTGCTCGACTCCCTTGGCTGAGCGTCGGGGTGCGGCCGCGGTCGACCGGCCCGCGATCCCCGGTGAGCTGCGGGTGCTCATCGCCGCCGCGTTCGTGATCGCGATCGGTTTCGGCCTGGTCTCACCGGTGCTGCCGGCCTACGCCCGCAGCTTCGACGTGGGGGTCGCGGCGGGCTCGTTCGTGGTGTCGATCTTCGCGTTCTTCCGGCTCGTCTTCGCCCCCGCCGGGGGAGCACTGGTGTCGCGCCTGGGGGAGCGACCGGTCTATCTGACCGGGCTGCTCCTGGTCGCGGCATCGTCGCTGGCGACCGCGTTCGCGCAGTCCTACGTGCAGCTGCTGATCTTCCGCGGGCTCGGCGGCATCGGCTCGACGATGTTCACGGTTTCCGCGATGGCCCTGCTGGTGCGGCTCGCACCGCCGACGATCCGCGGCCGGGTGTCGTCCGCCTACGCGAGCTCGTTCCTGATCGGCGGCACGCTCGGTCCGGTGCTCGGTGGTGCGCTCGCCGGCTTCGGGCTGCGGTTGCCGTTCTTCGCGTACGCCGCAGCGCTGGTCATCGCGGCGACCGTGGTCGCCGTACGGCTCAGCGGAGCGCAGCTGCGACCTGCCACCACCGGACCCCAGGCGCCACCGATGCGGCTGGGCGAGGCGCTCGCGCTGCCGTCGTACCGCGCGTGTCTCGCGTCGGCGTTCGCCAACGGCTGGTGCAACTTCGGGGTGCGGGTGGCCGTGGTGCCGCAGTTCGCGGTCGCCGTCCACGATGACACCTGGGTCGCGGGCGTCGCGCTGGCGCTCGCGGCCCTCGGCACCGCGCTCACGCTCCAGTTCGCCGGGCGCGTGGCCGACTCGGTCGGACGTCGTCCGCTCGTGCTCGGCGGCCTGGTGGTGACGGCTCTCGGGTTCGGGTTGCTCGGGCTCAGCCACGACCTGGTCGTGCTCTTCGTGCTGTCGGGCGTCTCCGGGATCGGGGCCGGACTGCTCAACCCGGGGCAGCAAGCGACGGTCGCCGACCTGATCGGGGCCGGACGCAGCGGTGGCACCGTGCTCAGCACGTTCCAGATGGCGCAGGACGGCGGCGCCATCCTCGGCCCGGTGCTCGTCGGCGTGGTCGCCGACCAGGCGGGGTTCGAGTGGGCGTTCGGCCTGACCGCTCTGGTGAGCCTGCTGGCCGTGGGGCCGTGGCTGCTGGCCCCCGAGACCCTCGCTCGGCAGGCGCCGGCGCACCGCTGACACCGCGGATGATTGGCTGCATCCATGCGCTACCCACGACCGCTCCTTCCCGGTGACACGATCGGCGTGACCGCGCCCTCGAGCGGGGTCGATGCGCGGCTGCGACCCCGGCTCGACCACAACATCGCCTGGCTGCGTGACCGCGGCTTCGAGGTGCGCGTCGGAGAGTGCCTCAACGGCGACCGCGTCGTCTCGGCCCCCAAGGAGCAGCGCGCCGACGAGCTGATGGCGGTGCTGCACGATCCCGACGTCCGCGCGATCGTGCCGCCGTGGGGCGGGGAGCTGGGCATCGACCTGCTCGACCAGCTCGACTGGACCGAGCTCGGCACCCTGGAGCCGACCTGGACCGTCGGCTACAGCGACTCCTGCGCCTGGCTGCTGCCCCTGACCCTGCTCCTGGGATGGGGAACCATCCACGGGACCAACCTGATGGACACCGCCTACGACGTGCCTGCGGGCCTGAAGCACTGGACCGAGATCGCCTCCGGTGCGGGGCCCGTGGTCCAGCGCGGTCACGGACGGTTCCGGGGGGAGGGCTGGGACGACTGGGCGACCGACCCGACGATCGACACCATGAGTCTCGACCGGGAGGGCTCCTGGAGCCTGGTCGGTGGCGGTGGCCTCGATGTCTCCGGACGCCTCGTCGGCGGCTGCATCGAGGTCGTCTCCGCCCTCGCCGCGACCCGCTTCGGCGACGTCGCAGCCTTCGGTCGGGAGTACGCCGACGACGGGCTGATCGTATTCCTGGAGGCCGCCGAGGACGACTCCTACGCGATCGCGCGGCACCTCCACTCGCTGCGGCTCGCCGGCTGGTTCGACGACGCCACCGCCATCGTGGTGGGCCGCACCGCGGCTCCCGGTCACGACGACCTGAGCCAGCACGAGGCCGTCCGGGACGCCCTCGGCATGCTCGACATCCCGATCGTGCTCGACGTCGAGTGCGGGCACGTCCAGCCGTTCCTGCCGCTCGTCACGGGGTCGTTGGCCCGGCTCGTCATCGACGGTGATCGACACGAGATCGTCCAGGAGCTCGTCTGACGCACCTCGACCGCCATGCCTCCTCGGGGTGAGGTGAGGCGCCGAGGGCTCCCGGCACGATGGGGTGATGCCCGTCCTGCCTGCCCCACCCTCCCTGGCGAACGGGGCGACGCCTCACGACGTCGCCGGCTGGGTGGCCTCCCACCTCGGTGACCTGACGCGCGAGGGGCCCGGCGGCGTACGGCCCGGGGCACTGCGTGGCGGCCAGCTCGCCGCCGACACGGCACTGGCCGGCCTCGACGTGCGTGGCTACGCGCGTTCTCGCAGCACCGTGCTTCCGGTGTCGAGGCAGGGTGCGACCAGGATGTCGCCGTACGTGCGGCACGGGTTGCTGAGCCTCCCGGAGGTCTGGGACGCCGTCGACGACGCGCCCGAGGCCGACCGGGCGAAGTATCGCGACGAGCTGCTGTGGCAGGAGTTCGCCCGACACCTCTATGCCCGGGTGGGCCCCCAGCTCGGGACAGCTCTGCGCCGCGGGCAACCCCGCGGTGTGCGGGCCGCCGGCGGGTCCCAGCAGTGGCCCCAGCAGTGGGCCGAGCCGTGGCCGCAGGAGATGGCCTGCATGGAGCACGTCGTCAGCGCGCTCGAGCAGGACGGCTGGCTGGTCAACCAGACCCGGATGTGGCTGGCCTCGCAATGGGCGGTGCGCGCCGGGGCCGACTGGCGTGCCGGTGAGGACGAGATGTTCGCCCACCTGCTCGACGGGTCGCGGGCTGCCAACCGGCTCGGCTGGCAGTGGACCGTGGGGACGGGAAGCGGCAAGGCCTACGGCTTCAGCAGGTGGCAGGTCGAGAAGCGGGCACCCGCGTTGTGCCGCGCCTGCCCCCTCGCCGATGCGTGCCCGATCGAGCAGTGGCCGGAGTCCTCGGTAGGACCGCCCGTCGACGGGCCCGACCTGGGCAAGGCGCCGGTGCCGGGCGGCCCGGTCGAGGTCGAGTCCGCCGACGCCGGGGAGCGGGTGTGGTTGACGGCCGAGTCCCTCGGCACCGGCGACCCGGCCCTCGCCGCCGATCCGTCGCGGCCGGCGACGTTCGTCTTCGACGAGCCGCTGCTGCGCCGGCTCAAGCTGTCGGGCAAACGGCTGATCTTCCTCGCCGAGACGCTGGGCGAGCTCGCCGCCAGCCGACCCGTCGAGATCCGTCGGGGCGACGTGGCCGTCGAGCTGGGCGGGGTGCCGCTTGCGACCACCCACGCGCCGGTCCCGGGCTGGGCCAGGTTGCGTGCGCGGCTCGACGTGCCCGAGGTGCACCCGTGGCCGTGGCTGGTGCGGCCGCGACCCGCGAGCGTGAGCTCGTTCAGCTCTTGGCGCCGCGGTTCGGGCCGCTGACGGGTTATGCAGCCTGAGTGGGCTCATCCTGCACGCTTGCCCCAGCGGTCGGTGCGCGGCGACGGTCGACGTACGCCGCTGTGGCGAGGAGCAGCACGAACAGCACGGTGACGCCTACGCAGGCCACGGCCACCGCGGCGGCGCCGTCCTGGCGGTGATCGAGGAACGGGTAGGGGTACCAGCCGCTCAGTGCGCCGACAACGAGGGTGACGAGCAGCCACGCGACCGGCCACGCGAGGGCACCCGTGATCGCTGTCCGGTCAACTCTCGGGCGCGGGCCGAACACCGCCTACCCGACGAGCGCCAGCACCGGCACGACCATGTGGAGCAGCTTGTCGGCGGCCCAGTCGGCGCCGTCGAGGTCGAGCAGCGGACGCAGCAGCACGAAGTGCACGAGACCGGTCACGGCGATGCCGACGACGGCCGCGAGCCGCAGCACCCGCCACGCGCGTCCGTCACGGGCTGGGTCGTGCGCAAGCGTGAGCGCCGTGATCGCGACCAGCACGTTGCTCTGGATCGTGAAGTAGGCCACGAAGCGCGCCAGCCGCATCCCCAGCGCCGGTGGCGTGACCTCGTCGAGCACCTGACCGCCCCGCACGACCAACACCAACTGCAGCACCAGGGCGATGATGGGGACGGCAGCTGTCAGGGAATGGAAACGGCGTGCGGTGGTCACGGTGGCTGAGACTAGGGCGAGGCACGTCATAGGGTTCGCGGATGCCTGAGGTGAACGA
>JACMOY010000150.1 GCA_014377795.1 Actinomycetota bacterium
GGGAGATCCAGGGGGGGCGGTGGGCCGGCACCCCGTGCCGGCCCAATGCCCAGGTGCGGGGCCGCGACCTGCGCCGCGGCCGCTGGCGGCTCGCGCCCGGCGCCACGCACCTGCTCGACCGCGGCGTCGAGCGCGGCCTGCTGACCGTCCGCGGCTACGACCGGACGCTGCGGTGCGCCTGGACCCTCGCCGACCTGGCCGGCCGGTCCGCCCCCGGGGCGGATGACGTCTCGGCGGCCTATGCGTTGCGCGACAGCGGGTCGGTGGCCACATGAGCGCGCTCGCGCTGCGGTTCGACCCGGACGACGAGCGCCTGGCTCGGGTGGCCTGGAGCCGCCTGCTCGAGCCCGGCGACGAGCGGGCCACCACCTTGATCGGCGCCGTCGGCCCCGCCGAGGCGCTGCGGGCACTGGTCGAGCAGCGGGCCGAGTGGCTGGTGCGCTTCGTGCCGCGTCTGGCAGACCTCGACCCGGTGCGCGACCTCGACGGCGTCCGCCGGCTCGGGGGTCGGGTCGTGCTGCCCTCGGAGCCGGAGTGGCCGTCCGCGTTCGACGTCCTGGCCGCACCGCCGCCGTGCCTGTGGGTTCGCGGGCCGGCGGCGCTGGACGAGGTCGCCCAGCGGTCGGTGGCCGTAGTGGGTGCACGGGCGGCGACGTCGTACGGCGAGCACGTGGCCGGGGACGTGTCGTGCGGCCTGGGTGAGCGGGGTTTCGCGGTCGTCTCGGGGTTGGCGTACGGCATCGACGGTGCGGCCCACCGCGGCGCGCTCGCGGCCCGGGGGGTGTCGGTCGCCGTGGTGGCCGGGGGGCTCGATCGGGCCTACCCCGCCGGTCACGACACCCTGATGGCCCGCCTGGCCGAGCTGGGCGCAGTGCTGAGCGAGGTGCCGCCGGGGTCGGCGCCGACACGTGGCCGGTTCCTGCAGCGCAACCGGCTGATCGCCGCGCTGTCCAGCGGCACCGTCGTGGTCGAGGCGGCGCTGCGCAGCGGGTCGCTGAACACCGCGCGCACCGCCGCGCTGCTGGGGCGTCCGGTCGGCGCGGTCCCCGGGCCGGTGACCTCCCCGGGGTCGGCCGGCTGCCACGCCCTGCTGCGTGACGGTGTCGCCGTCCTGGTGACCGACGCGGCCGAGATCGCCGACCTCGTCGGCCGGATGGGGCAGGACACCGTCGCGCCCCGTCGGGGCAGGTCTGCACCGACGGACGACCTCGACCCGCTGGCGTCACGGGTGCTCGACGCACTGCCCGTGCGCACCGGCCGCCCCCTCGACCGTCTGTGCGCCACCGCCGGCCTCGACCCGGCCACGGTTCAGTCGGCGCTGGGCCGGCTGGCCCTGCTGGGGCTGGCCGAGCGCCAGGGCACCGGGTGGCGGGCGGTGCGCGCGCCCGTCGAGCGCCGACCACCCGCCGAGGTGCAGGCCCGCCGGGCGGTGCGCGCCGGCGAGTGACCCGGCGCCCGCGTGGCCGCTTGTGCGGGGGCCCCGCGTGGGTGACCGTGGGCGGGTGCCCCGCGCGTCGACGTCCACCCCCCGGCCGCTGGCCGGGTCGGTGCAGGACGCTCTCGAGGAGTTCGCCCGCCATCTGCACACCGAGCGCGGCCGCTCGGACCACACGGTGCGCGCGTACGTCGCCGACGTGCGGTCGCTGCTCGAGCTGGCCGACGCCAAGGGGGTGCGGTCGCTGGAGGGGATCGAGCTGACGCTGTTGCGCTCGTGGCTGGCCGAGATGACCCGCGCCGGCCTGGCCCGGGCCACGATCGCCCGGCGGGCCGCCGCGGCACGCGCCTTCTGCGCGTGGTCGGCTCGCACCGGTCGCATCCCGCTGGACCCCGCGGTGCGGCTCGCCTCACCCCGACGCGACCAGACGCTGCCCGCGGTGCTCGGCCAGGCGCAGGCGAGCGCGCTGCTGGACCTGGCCGCGGTCGCGGCCGACGACGGCGATCCGTTGCACCTGCGCGACCGCGCCGCGCTCGAGCTGCTGTACGCCAGCGGGCTGCGAGTCGGTGAGCTGGTGGGTCTGGACGTCGACGACGTCGACCTGTCGCGGCGCACGCTGCGCGTGATCGGCAAGGGCGACAAGGAGCGGGTGGTGCCGTTCGGGCTGCCGGCCGGGCGGGCGGTGGTGGACTGGCTCGACCGCGGTCGCCCGGCGCTGGCCGGCCCGGCCAGCGGCGCGGCTCTGCTGCTCGGGCGAAGGGGGCGACGAGCCGACCCGCGCCAGGTGCGGGCCGCCGTCCACGAGCTGGTCGCCCACGTCGAGGGCGCTGACGACATCGGCCCGCACGGGCTGCGGCACTCGGCGGCGACCCACCTGCTCGAGGGGGGAGCTGACCTGAGAGCGGTTCAGGACCTGCTCGGTCACGCTACGCTCCAAACGACGCAGATCTACACCCACGTGTCCGTCGAGAGGCTGAAGGCGACGTATGAGCAGGCGCACCCACGAGCCTGATGCTGACGCCAGCGCGAGTCCCGCCGCGAAGGGCGCAGCGACTGGTCCGGTCGAGGGCACCGACGTCGTCGAGGTCATCAAGGTCCAGGACGACCACCTCGACGCGGTCGCCGCCAACGACGCCGCCATCAAGGCCCTGTGGCACGAGTTCAAGACCACCAACGACCAGGCGCTGCGCGAGAAGCTGATCCTGCACTACTCGCCACTGGTCAAGTACGTGGCCGGCCGCGTCGGGGTGGGACTGCCGCCGAACATCGAGCAGGCCGACCTCGTCTCGTACGGCATCTTCGGGCTGATCGACGCGATCGAGAAGTTCGACATCGAGCGGGCCATCAAGTTCGAGACCTACGCCATCTCGCGGGTGCGCGGCGCGATCATCGACGAGCTGCGGGCGATCGACTGGATCCCGCGCTCGGTCCGGTACAAGGCGCGCGAGGTCGAGCGGTCGTACGCCGAGCTCGAGGCCCAGCTGCACCGCACGCCCACCGAGGCCGAGGTCGCCGCCAAGATGGGGATCGCCGTCGGCGACCTGCACCACATCTTCAGCCAGGTGTCGTACGTCAACGTCGTCGCGCTCGACGAGCTGCTCAGCGTCGGTGGGGAGAAGGGCGACAAGCTCACCCTCGTCGACACCCTCGAGGACAAGGGCGCCGAGGACCCCGTCCTGGCGTTCGAGGGCGAGGAGACCAAGTACCTGCTCGCGCGGGCGATCAACCAGCTGCCCGAGCGCGAGAAGATCGTCGTCACCCTCTACTACTACGAGGGCCTGACTCTCGCCGAGATCGGCCAGGTGCTCGGGGTCACCGAGTCGCGCATCTGCCAGATGCACACCAAAGCAGTCCTGCAGCTGCGCGGCAAGATCGCCGAAGTCACCGCAGGCTGAAACTCGTCACACGCTGAGCGTCCATCGCCGTCAGGCGCTGAGCGATAGTCACCGCGGGGTGCAGCAGTAGTCGTGCCCCCCTGGCAGGCCGTCTCATCCAGTTGTGGTGTTCCACGTCGCCTCGGTCCATGACGAGGACTTGTAGGAACTTCTCGGGGGGTATAGCCCTTGATAGCAAAGTCCTACACGACCCTATCTTTCGCTATCATTGGGACATGGACCGCGCTACCAGCCCCTACTCGCCCGGGGCCGGAGTCCCCCCGCTCGTGATCAGTGGACGTGACGACGAACTGGACCTGTGGCGCAGCACGGTGCGCCGCGCTGAGACGGGTCGCCATGCTCGCGGCGTGGTCATTCATGGGCTGCGCGGCGTGGGAAAGACGGTCCTGCTGGGCAAGATGCGGGAGGAAGTAGAACGTCGCGACTGGGTCGTCGCGTCTCTAGAGGCCGGCGGAGACGCAGCGGACTTCCGCAGACAGCTGGGCGATCGGCTGTACCCAGCTATGCGCTCTCTGGCCAAGCCGAACATGGGTAGTCGCCTGCGCCGAGCCCTGTCCACTTTCTCCATGTTCAACGTCGAAGTGGACGCTGAAGGCACCTGGAAGTTCGGGATCGACCTCGACCCCACCCCTCCTCCCTCTGGCAACCTCGAGCTGGACCTACTGACCCTGGCGACCGACCTGGCGGAGGCCATGAAAGATCAGGGGGCAGGAGTCGCCATCTTCATCGACGAGATGCAGGATCTCGACAACACCACTCTCGCCGCGCTCTGTGCCGTCGTCCATCAGGCGTCCCAGCGGACGCTCCCCTTCATGATCTGCGGCGCCGGGCTGCCGTCGCTGCCGAGAGTGCTTTCCGAGGCAAAGTCCTACTCGGAACGACTTTTCGAGTACCGCGCGATTGGGGCACTGGCGCGGACCGATGCCAGCCGCGCCCTCGTCGACCCTGCTTCTGACGAACGTGTGTCCTGGGAGGACGACGCCTTGGCGACGGTTCTTGGCGCCTCCAACGGCTACCCGTTCTTCCTCCAGGAACTTGGACAGGCGACGTGGGAAGCCGCCCCCGGGCCAAGCACCATCACTTTCGGCGATGCCAGAGTTGGAGTCGCCGAGGGCAGGCACCGACTTGACGTCGGCTTCTTCCTCTCACGCTGGGAGCGCGCCACTCAAGCCGAGCGCACCTACTTGACCGTCATGGCAGAAGACGGAGATGGACCGTCCCTCACCAAAGACGTTGCCGACCGGCTCAGCCGATCCCCCGCCAGCCTCGGCCCCACACGCGCCAACCTGATCGCGAAGGGGCTGATCTTCGCCCCTGAGCACGGACGCATCGCCTACACGGTCCCGGGGATGGCAGACTTCATCAGGCGTCAGAAGCGAAACTAGCGCCGCACTGAACGCCCAGACACGGGCACCGGCACGCTCCGGGGTCTGAATGCTCGGCTTCACGGCTGGCTGAGCCCGCCCCACGGCTTGAGCACCGGCGGCCCGCGGCCGAGCAATGACAGCGGGTCGAGGTAGTCCTCGCCCCGGCGCAGGCCCCAGTGCAGACAGGCCCGCAGGGGACAGTGCCCCGGTGTTGCCTGCACCAGCCCGATCGGCTGGCCCGGGCGCACTGCGGCACCCACCGCGAGGGTGCCCATGACCGGCTCGTACGACGTGCGCAGCCCACCGGGGTGCGTCACCACCACCACCCCGCGCCCGGCGACGCTGCCGACGAACGTCACCTGCCCGCCGCCGGCCGCCAGGACCGCCGCACCCACGCTCGTCGCCAGGTCGACCCCGCGGTGGCCCGCGCTCCACGGCGTGGGGGGAGCGTGGAAGGCGTGGACCACCGCGGGTGCTGGGTCGAGCGGCCACTGCCCCCCCGCCGTACCGACCACGACGCGCGGTGGCGGCGCGATGGGGGCGGCAGCGGACACGACGGCGGGGGAGGCGCCCGTGACGAGGGCGGCCAGCAGCATCACTCGGAGCATGGCTCCAGGCTGGTGGGCCGCCGGGGTGACGGCCACGGGTCGGCGGTGATCTGTGGACGCCGGGACGATCGGCGAACCTGTGGACGCAAGCGTCAGACGCGCAGCGCAGCCAGCCGCTCAGCGGCCTCGATGAGCACGGCGTCCTGCTTGCAGAACGCGAACCGCACCAGTGAGCGCCCCGCGTCGGGGTCGTCGTGGAAGACGCTGACGGGCACCGCGACGACGCCGGCCAGGCGCGGCAGGTCGCGGCACAGCGCCAGGCCGTCGCCGTAGCCGATCTCGGCGGCGTCGGTGACGACGAAGTAGGTGCCCGCGGGCACGAACGGCGTGAGGCCCGCGGCGCGCAGGCCCTCGCACATCAGGTCGCGCTTTCGTTGCAGCGAGGTGGCGATCCCGGCGTACACCTCGTCGGGCAGGCGCAGGCCCACGGCCGCGGCCGGCTGGAACGGGCCGGACGCGACGTAGGTGAGGAACTGCTTGACCGTGCGGACGGCGGTCACCAGCTCGGCCGGCCCGTGCACCCAGCCCACCTTCCACCCGGTCACCGAGAACGTCTTGCCGGCGGACGAGACCGTCA
>JACMOY010000151.1 GCA_014377795.1 Actinomycetota bacterium
GACGTGGATGCCGCGCAGGAACGACTGCACCGACAGCCCGCTGGAGTGGCAGGCGCACCCGCCGGTGGGCAGCACGTGGTTCGACCCGGCGACGTAGTCGCCCAACGACACCGGCGCGAAGGGCCCGACGAACACCGCGCCGGCGTTGCGGATCCGCATCGCCCGCGAACGCGCGTCGACGGTCTGGATCTCGAGGTGCTCGGTGGCGTAGGCGTCGACGACCTCCTGCCCGGCGTCGGTCGAGTCGACGAGCACGATCGCGGACTGCGGGCCGCCGAGCGCGGTCGCGACCCGCTCACTGTGCTTGGTGACAGCCACCTGCACGACGAGCTCGGCCTCGACGGCGTCGGCAAGAGCGACCGACTCGGTCACCAGCACCGAGGCCGCGTTGGGGTCGTGCTCGGCCTGGCTGATCAGGTCGGCGGCGACGTGCACCGGGTCGGCGCTGTCGTCGGCCAGGATCACGATCTCGGTGGTACCGGCCTCGGCGTCGATCCCGATGACGCCCTTGAGCAGGCGCTTCGCGGCCGCGACGTAGATGTTGCCCGGGCCGGTCACCAGGTCGGCCGGCTCGCACAGCCAGCTGCCGTCGTCCGCCTTGACGCCGTAGGCGAACATCGCGATCGCCTGGGCACCACCGACGGCGTACACCTCGTCGACGCCGAGCAGCGCGCACGCGGCCAGGATCGTCGGGTGCGGCAGACCGCCGAACTCGCGCTGCGGCGGGCTGGTGACGGCCAGCGAGCCGACGCCCGCCTCCTGCGCGGGCACCACGTTCATCACGACGCTGGACGACAGCGGCGCGAGCCCGCCCGGCACGTACAGGCCGACGCGGTCGACCGGCACCCAGCGCTCGGTGACGGTGCCGCCGGGCACGACCTGGGTCGTGACGTCGGTGCGGCGCTGGTCGGCGTGCACGATGCGCACCCGCCGGATCGACTCCTCCATGGCCGCGCGGACCGTCGGGTCGACCCGCTCGAGCGCCTGCGCGATGGCGGACGCCGGCACCCGGATCTGCGAGATGCGCACCCCGTCGAACCGCTCACCCAGCTCGACCAGCGCGTCGAACCCGCGATGCCGCACGTCCTCGCAGATCGGGCGGACCGTCTCGACGGCCGCCTCGACGTCGAAGGCCGCCCGCGGCAGCGTCTCGTGCAGCGAACGGCCGTCGAGGCGCTGTCCGCGCAGGTCGATGCGTGAGATCACCGGTCCAGGATACGAGCACGACTCTGGTACACCAGTCGCGTGAGCAACCTGGCGACGCCGATCGTGTTGGACGACGACAGCGGGCTCGACAAGTACGAGCAGGTCCGCGGCACGCTGGCCACGCGCATCGCGGACGGCTCACTGGCCGCGGGGACGCGGCTGCCGACGGTGCGCACGCTGGCCGCCGACCTCGGCGTCGCCCCCCACACCGTCGCCCGCGCCTACCGCGAGCTCGAGCAGGCGGGGCTGGTCGACACCCGCGGCCGGGCCGGCACCGTCGTCACCGACGGCGGTGACCGGGCGGTAACGGACGCC
>JACMOY010000152.1 GCA_014377795.1 Actinomycetota bacterium
CAGCGAGCGCACCACCAGCGTGTCGAGCAGCACGCCGAACGAGACGATGAAGGCGATCTGCAGCAGGAACAGGATCGGCAGGGTGGCGAGTGCCCCGAACGTCGCGGCGAGCACGACGCCGGCGCTGGTGATGACCCCGCCGGTGACCGCGAGGCCGACGAGGATGCCGGGCCGCGTGCCGCGTCGGCCCGACTCCTCGCGCACGCGCGTCATCAGGAAGATCGAGTAGTCGATGCCCAGCGCAACCAGGAACACGAAGCCGTACAACGGGATCGCGGGGTTGCCGCCGGGCAGGTCGAGCACGTGGTTGAACACCAGTGCGCTGGTGCCGATGGTCGCGGCAAAGGACAGGACGTTGGCCAGGATCAGCAGCAGTGGTGCGAGCAGCGCGCGCAGCAGCAGGGCGAGCACCACGAAGATGACCGCCAGGATGACCGGGATGATGACCTTGAGGTCACGGTTGCTGGCCTCGCGGACGTCGAGGTTGATCGCCGTCGGCCCGCCCACGAGAACGTCCGGGCCCACCCGGTCGAGCGCGGTGCGCAGCGCGCGCACCACGTCCTCGGCCGCGGGACTGTCCGCGGCCGGGGTCAGCACCGCCTCGATCTGAACCCGGCCGTCGACGACCTTCGGCGGCCCGGACGTCGGCGCGCCGGGTCGCGCGGGGGCCGCCGGCGTGAGCCTCGCCCCGGCGACGCCCGGGACTTCGGAGGCCACCTGGACCACGCGGGCGCCCTGGTCCTCGTTGGCGACGATGACCGCGGGCGAACCGGACCCGGCCGGGAAGTGCGCGGCCAGGACCCGTTGCCCTGCGACGGAGTCGACCGGGCTGCGGAACGTGTCGGTCTGACTGACGCCGCTCGCGGCGAACGTGGGGGCGAACGCAGCGAGAACTGCCAGGCACCCGGCGGTGAGCACCCAGATCCGCCGAGGACGTCGTCCCACCAGACCCGCCAGCCGCCCCCACAACCCCGTGGTGCCCACCGAGGACTCGGAGCGCACGTGGTCGACGTGCGGGATGCGGGGCCAGAACAGCCAGCGGCCCGACGTCGCGCGGGCGTACCAGGGCCGCGTGCCGCCGGCGTCCCCGCGCAGCGCTCGGCCGCGCAGTACCGCGAGAGCGGCCAGCACGGCCACCAGGACGGCCGCGACCACGGCGCCCGCCGTCGGGCCGGCCAGGGCGGTGCCGACGCCGAACCCCGCCCCGGCAGCCACGATGATGAGGAGCACGACGGGCACCAGCAGCAGGATCGGCAGGAAAGTCAGTGCCGCCACCAGGGCACCCAGGATGCCCAGTGCGCCAACGGGTCCGAGCCCCTTGGTCGAGCCCAGCCGGCTCAGCAGCAGGCACAGCAGCCCCAGCACCACGGTGGTGGCGCTGGCCGCGATCGGCTCGACGGACGCGCGCCAGGCCCGACGCATGGCGACGTACTTGGACTCGTGGTCGTGCAGCTCCTCGCGATAGCGCGCGACGAGCAGCAGTGAGTAGTCGGTCGCCGCACCGACCACGAGGATGAACAGGATGCCCTGGGCCTGCCCGTCCACCGTGATGACCCCGGCCTTGGCGAGCGGGAAGACGGCCAGCGCTCCCGCCGAGAGGCCGAACAGCGAGGTGAGCAGCACCGCCAGCGGCAGCACCGGGCTGCGGTAGACCAATAGCAGGATCACGAACACGGCCAGCAGGGCGACACCCAGCAGCCGTCCGTCGATCCCCGAGAACGCCGAGACGAGGTCGGCCACGATGCCGCCGGGGCCAGTGACGTGCGACGTGAGACCGGCGGGCGCACCCGCAGAAGCCGCTTCCCGCAAAGTCTCTGCGCCGCGGAACAGCACGGTCTGGCCGTCGGCGAGCACGGTGTCGGAGGTGTCGGAGGCGAGGTTGACGACCATCAGCGCAGCCTTGCCGTCAGCGCTCGGCACCGGCACGACCGGCCCGGGTAGGAGGAACTCGCCCAGCTGCTTGCCGTTGCTGCCAGCCAGCTCGAGCGTGGGCACCCGTGCAGCGAGCGCGCCCACGAACGCGCGGTCGGCCCCCGTGAGCCCCGTGGTGTTCTCGACGACCAGGAAGTAGGGCAGCGCCTGCGACGACGTGAACCCCGCGGCCAGGTCGTTGACCTTCGTGGCCTCGGCGGCCTTGGGCAAGAAGGAGGCGTTGTCGTTGCTCTGCACCTCTGACAGGCGCCCGACCAGAGGGCCTCCCACGCTGCTGACCGCGAGCCAGGCCACCAGCACCAGCACGATGACGGCGCCGCGGCGTGCGGCGGTCCTGCGTCCGC
>JACMOY010000153.1 GCA_014377795.1 Actinomycetota bacterium
CGGACAGGACGTCGAGCTTGGTGATGACGAAGTCGGTGACCCCGTTGATGCGCTTGGCGTAGCGGCCGATGACGGCGTCGAACCAGCCGCACCGGCGCGGGCGGCCGGTTGTCGTGCCGTACTCGCCGCCGGTCTTGCGCAGGAACTCGCCCATGTCGTCATGCAGCTCGGTCGGGAACGGGCCCTCGCCGACGCGAGTCGTGTACGCCTTGAGGATCGCGACGACGCCGTCGACGCGGGTGGGCGGGATGCCCGAGCCGGTGCACGCGCCGCCGGCGGTCGCGCTGGACGACGTGACGAACGGGGAGGTTCCGTGGTCGACGTCGAGCAGGGTGGCCTGCCCGGCCTCGAGCAGCACCGTCTTACCGTCGTCCAGCGCCCGCTCGAGCAGCAGGCTGGTGTCAACCACCATGGGGCGCAACGGTTCGGCGTGGGCGAGCAGCTCGTCGACGACCTCGTCGACGGTGATGGCACGCCGGTTGTACACCTTGGCCAGCAGCTGGTTCTTCAGGTCCAGCGCCGCCTCGACCTTCTGCCGCAGGATGCCCTCGTCGAACAGGTCCTGCACCCGGATGCCGACGCGGTTCATCTTGTCGGCGTACGTCGGGCCGATGCCGCGGCCGGTCGTGCCGATCCGCCGGCTGCCCAGGAAGCGCTCGGTCACCTTGTCGAGCACCCGGTTGTACGGCGGGATGACGTGCGCGTCGGCGCTGACCACCAGCCGCGAGGTGTCGATGCCGCGCGCCTGCAGCCCCTCGAGCTCCTCGAAGAGCACGGCGAGGTCGATGACCACACCGTTGCCGATGACGGGGACGCAGCCGGGCGTGAGGATCCCGGACGGCAGCAGGTGCAGGGCGTAGGTCTCGTCGCCGATGACGACCGTGTGGCCGGCGTTGTTGCCACCGTTGAACTTCACGACGTAGTCGACGCGGCTGCCGAGCAGGTCGGTCGCCTTGCCCTTGCCCTCGTCACCCCACTGGGCGCCGACGAGAACGATCGCGGGCATGCTCTGCACCTGCTTCCTGCTGGGTGGTGGTGACTGTCCCGTTCTGATGGGCCGGGCCGAGGCTACCGGCGAGGGCTCCTGAGGAGCGAGCGGCGCTCGACCGCGACGCCGAGCTGGAACCGGGTGCGGACGCCCAGCTCGTCCATCGCCTCGGCGACCCGCCGGCGCACCGTCCGGACGCCGACGCCCAGGTAACGCGCGATCGCCTCGTCCTTGAAGCCCGCGGCCAGCAGCGTGAACAGACGCGTGCCGACGTCGGCACTGTCGTTGGACTGCGGCACCGGCAGGGCGCCCGCCCAGGCGTCCTCGAACAGCCGTCCGAACGCCTGCACCAGCAGGGGCAGGCGGATGACGACGGTGCCACCTTCTGTCGAGCCCCAGTGCGGCGGCGCGATGACGGCCTCGTCGCCGAACACGACGAACTCGTGCGCGACCTTCTCGACGACCCGCTGCTGCTCGCCGGCGGCGGCCCAGTCGCCGACCCAGCCCAGCAGGGCCGGGTCGTCCAGGACTGCCATCGGGTAGATCGAGCGCACCTCGCGGCCCTGGGCCATCTGCGAGCGGGTCAGGCGCAGCACCGCCGGGTCGGTGACCGGGCCCGACGCGACATCCAGGTGCACCGCGCGCACCACCCCCGACGTGGTGCGCAGGACCTCCTCGACCGCGGTCACCTCGACGTCGACCGGCAGCACCTCGATCGCCGTCGGGGCGATCTCGCGGCCGCGACCGGCCCGGTGGTCGGCGGCGAACTCGCTGACCGCGGCGCGCACGTCGTCCAGCTCGCGGCGGCGCTGGTCCAGCCGGGCGCTCTCGCGATCGACCAGCCGCGAGATCGACGTGCGCGGGTGGTCGGCGGCGAGCATCCCGTCGGGGTCCACCCGCAGCAGCCGGACGGCCACCAGCGCGGCGCGGACGGCGTCGAAGCGCTCGGTGGTCCAGCCGAGACCGACGCGGTGGCGCTCGGCGTCCTGCCCGACCGTGCGCAGCACCCGGCGGTACAGCAGCTCGCCGTCGTCCCCCAGACCGAAGGCGGAAAGAACCGACGTCACGCCGATGACTGATGTCATGGTTGGCATGTTACTGCCGTTGGCATGAACCAGACGTGATCTGGCCGGTCGGCCAGGCATAGTCACGTCTACCCCGTGATGGGGAACGGCACGAACGGGTGAGCCGCCTCGGGGAGGCCGGCGCACTCGTTCTCGGCGGAGCAGGGGGCCGCCGAGGACGCGATACCAGTGGGGCACCGGGCTGCGGCCCGGTGCCCCCTGCGGTTCGGAGGTGTCCCTGCTCAGGCCAACGCGGCCGCGGCTGCCGGGTCGCAGTCGGCCAGGAGGCTCACGCAGCGCCGGGCCTCGTCGTCCTCGCCGATCGCCCCCGCTGCCTGGCCCAGCACGTGCAGCGCGCGCAGGAACCCGCGGTTCGGGACGTGCTCGAACGGCACCGGCCCGTGGCCCTTCCAGCCGCCGCGACGCAGCGCGTCCAGGCCGCGGTGGTAGCCGGTCCGCGCGTACGCGTAGGCCTCGATCACCCGGCCGTGCGTCAGTGCGGTCTCGGCCAGCACCGCCCAGGGCAGGCTGGCCGCCGGGTGGACGGCAGCCAGGTCGGGGGCCGACGTCCCGTCGTCCAGGCCCCGGCTCACCCTCAGCTCGGGCTCAGC
>JACMOY010000154.1 GCA_014377795.1 Actinomycetota bacterium
CTGGGCGAGGCCATGGTCGGCATCAACGTCGACGACATCCCCGCGCCGCACCGCCTGGCCGAGCGCGGCTGGTAGCCCCCTCAGGTCACCGTCGAGCGCTGCGCCCACCGCGGGTCCAGGTGCGCGCCGTCCGCGAGGACGTCGCGCAGCGCCTGGGCCGCGGTGAGCGCGTCGACGTGGCTGAGGTAGAGCGGCGCGAAGCCCAGCCGCACGATGTTCGGCTCGCGGAAGTCGCCCACCACCCCGCGGGCGATCAGCGCCTGGACGACGGCGTAGGCCTGTTCGTGACCCAGCGCCACCTGTGACCCGCGCTCGGCGGCGTCCAGCGGCGAGACGACCTCGACGTCCGGCAGCAGCTCGTGGACGCAGTTGATGAAGAAGCCGGTGAGCGACATCGACGCGGCGCGCACGTCCGACATCGCCAGCCCGTCGTACGCCGCGAGCGCAGCCTCCAGAGCCAGCAGCGACAGCAGCGGCGGGGTGCCGACGCGCAGCCGCTCGACGCCCGGGGCGGGGGAGTAGTCGCCCGACATCGCGAACGGCGTCGCGTGCCCGTTCCAGCCGGTGAGGGGCTGGTCGAGGTCGGGCAGGTGGCGCGTGGCGACGTACGCGTACGCCGGCGCGCCAGGGCCGCCGTTGAGGTACTTGTAACCGCAGCCCACGGCGAGGTCGACGCCGTGCTCGTCCAGGCCCACCTCGACGACCCCCGCGGAGTGGCACAGGTCCCACAGGACCAGCGCCCCGGCGTCCTGGGTGAGCTTGGTCAGGCCCGGCAGGTCCCACAGCCGGCCGGTGCGGTAGTCGACGTGGGAGTACGACACGAGCGCGACCTCCCTACCGCGCTCGGCGAGGAACGCGGCCAGCTCGGGTGGCCGCACCTGCGCGACCTCGAGGTCGGCCAGGCGCGCGGCGCCCTCGAGCACGTAGCCGTCGGTCGGGAAGACGTCCGGGTCGTTGACGACGACCCGCCGGCCAGGGCGCATCCGGGCGGCCGCGACGTAGAGCTTGAACAGGTTGACCGACGTCGAGTCCCCGACCAGCACCTGGCCGGCGGCGGCACCGATGAGCGTCCCGACGCGGTCGCCGACGCGCTGCGGCGCACCCCACCAGTCGTGGGTGTTCCACGACGCGATCAGGTCGGTGCCCCACTGACGGCGCACGACGTCGGCCACGGCCTCGGCCACCCCGCGGGGCAGCGCGCCGAGGGAGTTGCCGTCCAGGTAGAGCAGTCCGTCCGGCAGCTCGAAACGGTCGCGGGCGTGGGCCACCGGGTTGGCGGCGTCCAGCTGGGCGGCGCGGGCGCGCAGGTCGCTCATGACTGAACGCTAGCGGGCGCCGTCAGCCGCACCGACAGGGGCGATGGCGGCAGGCACGGTCCGGCGGTGCTCACGGATCGGCCGGTCGGCCCATCGCGCCTGTCGGTGTGGTCGACGTCCTAGAATCGTGGGCGTGCCGGGGATCGTGTCGCTGCTGCCGTCCGCCACCGAGTGGGTCTACGCGCTGGGACTCGCTGACCGTCTGGCGGCCGTCACGTTCGAGTGCGACGAGCCGGCGTCGGCGCGCGTCGACCACGAGGTCGTGGTCAGCGGGCTCGCGACGCAGGGGCTGACCCCCGGCGAGATCGACGCCCTGGTGCGCACGACCGCGGCGTCCGGCGGCCCGATGCACCGGCTCGACCACGACGCCCTCGCCCGCATCGCGCCCGACGTCGTGCTGACCCAGGACCTCTGCGGCGTCTGCGCCCTGCCCGCGGACGACGTCACCGGGGCTCTCGCGGCCGTTGGCTGCCCCTCGACCGTGGTCACGCTCGACCCGACCACCCTGGCCGAGGTGCTCGACGGCGCGGTGGCCGTCGCCGACGCGGCCGGCCGGCCCCGCGCCGGGCGCCTGCTGCGCGAGCGGCTGCAGACCCGGCTGGACGACGTCGCCGCGGGCGTCGCGGGCCGCAGCCGACCGCGGGTCCTGGTGCTGGAGTGGACCGATCCGCCGTACGTCGCCGGCCACTGGGTGCCCGACCTGGTCACTGCCGCCGGCGCGGTGCCCGTGCTGGCCCGACCGGGCGGCCGGTCGGTGACCACCACCTGGGACGACGTCGTGACCGCCGAGGGCGACGCGGTGCTGGTCGCCCCCTGCGGCTACGGGCTGGACGACGCGGTGGCGCAGGCGCGCGACGTCCTGCCGCGGCTGCCGATGCTCGCGGCCGTCTGGGCCATCGACGCAGGGGGGCTGGTGACGCGCCCCGGCCCGCGGGTCGTGGACGCCGTCGAGGCGCTGGCCGACGCGTTCCACGAGGGCCGCGAGAGCACCGGACGCACCGCGCGCCTGCGCTGACACCCCCTCAGGGGCGCGAGATCGCGTAGAGCACGTGCCGCTGGCCGACCCAGCCGGCGACCCGCGGATGGTCGAAGTCGCGCTCGGGGTGGTGCCGCATCCCGATCTTCTCCATCACCCGGCGCGAGGGGGTGTTGCGCTCGGTGGTGAACGAGACGACCTCGTCGAGCCCGAGCCGCTGCCACGCGACGTCCAGCACCGCTCGGGCGGCCTCGGGGGCGTACCCGTTGCCCCACGACGAGGCAGCCAGCCGCCACCCGATCTCGACGGCGGGGTGGCACGGCAGGTCGTCGTCGACCGGCTGCAACCCCACGAACCCGATGAACGACCCCGCCGCCTCGAGCGCCCACCACCCCCAGCCGCGCTCGGTGATCAGCCGGGAGTGACGGTCGACGAGCGCGTCGCTGGCGGCGCGGGCCAGCGGCGCAGGGAAGTACCGCATCACGACGGGGTCGGCGTTCAGCGCCGCGAACGGCTCACGGTCCTCGTCGCGCCACTGCCGCAGGACCAGCCGGGTGGTGCGCAGCTCGTCGGTCATCCCGGCACGCTAACCGTAGGATCGCTGCCTGTGACACCCCCCGCTGAGCCCGTCATCGGCGTCCTCGCGCTGCAGGGCGACGTGCGCGAGCACCTCATCACCCTCGCCGGCTGCGGCGTCGTCGCCCGCCCGGTCCGGCGTCCCGCCGAGCTCGATGGTCTGGCCGGCATCGTGCTGCCCGGCGGGGAGTCCACCACCATCGACAAGCTGTCACGGATCTTCGAGCTGCGTGACCCGCTGGTCGCCGCGCTGCGGGCCGGGCTGCCGGCCTTCGGCTCGTGCGCCGGCATGATCCTGCTCGCCGACCGCGTGCTGGACGGCCGGCCCGACCAGCAGACCTTCGGTGGCCTCGACGTCACGGTGCGGCGCAACGCCTTCGGCCGGCAGGTCGACTCGTTCGAGACCGACATCGAGATGACCGGCCTGGACGGCGGCCCCGTGCACGCCGTGTTCATCCGCGCGCCCTGGGTGGAGCAGGTGGGCGAGGGGGTCGAGGTGCTCGGCCGGGTGAGCCACGACGCCCCGAGCGGTGCCGACGATAGGATCGTCGCCGTTCGTCAAGGTGCGCTGCTGGCGACGTCGTTCCACCCCGAGGTGACCGGCGACCCGCGCGTGCACGAGGTGTTCGTCGCGATGGTGAGGGAGCGATCATGAGCGGCCACTCCAAGTGGGCGACCACGAAGCACAAGAAGGCCGTCGTGGACGCCAGGCGCAGCAAGCTGTTCGCCAAGCTGATCAAGAACATCGAGGTCGCTGCGCGCATCGGCGGCGGCGACGTCAGCGGCAACCCGACGCTGTTCGACGCCGTGCAGAAGGCCAAGAAGACGTCGGTGCCCAACGACAACATCGACCGTGCCGTCAAGCGTGGTGCCGGGCTTTCGGGCGAGCAGGTCGATTACACGACCATCATGTACGAGGGCTATGCCGCCCACGGCGTGGCCATCATGGTCGAGTGCCTGCCCGACAACAAGAACCGGGCCGCGGCCGAGGTGCGCACGACGATGGCCCGTAACGGCGGCACCATGGCTGACCCCGGCAGCGTCGCCTACAACTTTCACCGCAAGGGCGTTGTCGTCGTGGGCCAC
>JACMOY010000155.1 GCA_014377795.1 Actinomycetota bacterium
CAGCCAGCCGCGGCGCGCCGCCTGAGCCCCGGCCTGGAACCGGGTCTCGGCGCCGAGCTGGTCGAGCAGCGCACGCACCCGACGCTCGACGGTGCGCGTGCTCACGCCGAGCTGGCGGGCGATGGTCTCGTCGGTGGCACCACCTGCGAGCAGCATCAGCACCCGGTGGTCGCGCGCCAGCGGTCGGTCACCCACGGTCGCCAGCGCCGTCGTGAGTGCTCTCGCCGGCTGGTCGAGCGCGCGCGGCAGCGGAACGGCCAGCCGCCACAGGGTCTCGAACAGCGTGACGAGCGAGTCCAGCAGCGGCGATCGGCGCACCAGCATCGACCCGCGCCAGCTCTCGTGGAGGGTGCGGACGATGACCAGGGCGGTGTCGTCGTCGGCGATCACCATCTTCAGTGGCACCCCGCGCAGCACCCGCATCTGCTCGCCCACGGCCAGCAGCTGGTCCAGCGCCGTCAGCGGGCCGACGTCCTCGACGACGTCGGTGTCGTACACGGACAGGAACTGCACGCCGTCGGCGGCCTGCTGGCGCTGGACGTCGGTGACCGCGTTCTCGGCGCCGAAGTACGGCGGACGGTCCAGCGAGCGCACCCGCGTGCGGGCCCCGCCCATGACCTCGAGGAAGTACCGCGTGACCTCCTCGCGGCTGGCCAGCACCTCGATCGGCTGGTCAGTGCCGCGGGCGCGGGCGCGCGCTCGGTGGTAGATCACCGCCAGCTCGTCGGCGGTGGCCCGGATCCGGGTCGCCTCGCGCTCGAGCTGACCGGCGCGGGCCGGCAGCGTGATGTCCGGCGGTGGCACGTGCCAGCTGCCGTCGCCGTGCACCGTGATCGAGCCCTGGCCGGCCATGGTGGCCAGCTCGGCGTCCAGGACGGCCCGGTCGACACCCAGAACGTGGGCGAGCTCGTCCCGGTCGGCGTCCGGGTGGGTGATCAGGGCCAGGTAGGCCCGGGTCGACAGGCTGCGACCGGCCCCGACGTCCGAGGTGGCGTCCTCGCTCATCGGGACCTCCCCTCGTGGCTGGGCACACCGTAGGGCGTGGGGCGCGTCGGCGCGGTCGGTTCGGCCACACGTCACCCCCAGGTGTGTCGGGTTGACGACAATGGCACAGACCCGCCCCCCGCGCAGGTGGCGCCCGCGGTCGACGTCTGGCACCGTCGGGTCTGCCGGTACGCCGGTCGTCGAGGCCATGGACGCGTCCCCCACGCAGCCGGCCTCGTGCGCTCAGGACCCCCGTGGGTAGCCCCCCTGCACCACGGGGGTCCTGTCACGTCCGGGCTGCACGGTGTGTGGACGACGGGGTGAAGGACCGGTCCGGCCAGGGCAGGCGGATCCTGCACACGGGACGACCCTGGGCTAGCCTCGGCGCCCGTGAAGGTTCTCGTGATCGGCTCGGGTGCCCGCGAGCACGCGCTGGCTCTGCGGCTGCTGCTGGACCCCTCGGTCGACGCCGTGGCGGTCGCGCCCGGCAACCCCGGCACCGCCGTTGTGGCCGACCAGCTCGACGTCGAGCCGCTGGACGGCGTGGCCGTCGCCCGCGTGGCCGCCGAGTGGGGCGCCGACCTGGTCGTCGTCGGGCCCGAGGCTCCCCTGGTCGCCGGCGTCGCCGACGCGGTGCGCGCGGCGGGCATCGCCTGCTTCGGGCCCTCGGCGCAGGCCGCGCAGCTCGAAGGCAGCAAGGCCTTCGCCAAGGACGTCATGGCCGAGGCCGAGGTGCCGACCGCGATGGCGCACGTGTGCCGCACCGAGGCTGAGCTCGACGAGGCGATCGACGCCCTCGGGCCGCCGTACGTCGTCAAGGACGACGGGCTCGCCGCGGGCAAGGGTGTCGTGGTCACCGACGACCGGTCGCTCGCGCTGGCCCACGGCGTCGCCGGACTCGCCCGCGGCGCCGGGGCGGTCGTGGTCGAGGAGTTCCTCGACGGGCCTGAGGTGTCGCTGTTCTGCCTGACGGACGGCACGACCGTCGTGCCACTGGCGCCGGCGCAGGACTTCAAGCGGCTCGGCGACGGCGACGTCGGCCCCAACACCGGCGGCATGGGCGCCTACTCGCCGCTGCCCTGGGCGCCGCCGTCGCTCGCGGCCGACGTCGTCGCGCGGGTCGCGCAGCCCACGGTCGACGCGATGCGCCGGCGGGGCACGCCGTTCGCGGGCGTCCTGTACGTCGGGCTCGCGCTCACCTCGCGCGGGCCGCGCGTCATCGAGTTCAACGCCCGCTTCGGCGACCCCGAGACGCAGGTGGTGCTGGCCCGGCTGCGCTCCCCGCTCGGGGCGCTGCTCCTGGCCGCGGCGACCG
>JACMOY010000156.1 GCA_014377795.1 Actinomycetota bacterium
CCGTCCTCGAGGTGGGCACGGACGAGGTGGTGACCTACCGCGACCTGATGGGCCGTGTGGCCAGGGCGCACGGCCGACGCGGCAGCGTCGTCCCGTTGCCGGTGGTGCCCGCGCTGCTGATGGAGGCGGGCCTTCGCGCGCTCACCGACGTGGACACCCCGACGGGGATGGGGCTGCTGGCGTCGATGCGCACCGGTGCCACCGTGAACGCCGATGTGGCCCGCCGGCTGCTGCCCCGTGGGCCGGCGTCGCTGGACGACGCCATCGGGGTGGCCGCCGCCGAAGCCGAGGTTCAGGCGTCTACCAGCGCCTGACGACCCAGGTGCGCGAGCACCCGGCTGAGCAGCCGCGACACCTGCATCTGCGTGACACCGATGTGGTCGGCGATCTCCTGCTGGGTGCAGCCGTCGAAGAACCGCATCTGCAGGATGCGCCGGTCGCGCTCACCGAGCGAGGCGATCAACGGGCGCACGGACTCGATGTCGACGACCTGCTCGAGCGCGGCGTCCGGGCCACCCATCAGGTCGGCCAGCGTCCCCGGTCCCGACTCGGACGTCGGTGCGTCCAGTGACGCGGACCGGTAGCCGTCCATCGCGGTCAGCGTCTCGACGACGTCCTCGCGCTCGATCCCCAGGTGCGTCGCGAGCTCGCCGATGGTGGCCTCGCGTCCCAGCGTCTGGGCGAGCTCGGCGGAAGCCGAGTGGACGGCGGCCCGCAGCTCCTGGATGCGCCGAGGCGGGCGCACGTCCCAGCTGCGGTCCCGAAAGTAGCGGCGCACCTCGCCGGCGATGGTCGGGACGGCGAACGCGGCGAACGAGAGCCCCTGGCCGGGGCGGTAGCGCTGCACCGCGAGCACCAGCGCGAGGTTCGCCACCTGGATCAGGTCGTCTGTCGGCTGCCCGCGGTCGCGGTAACGCAGCGCCACGCTGCGGGCCAGGCCGAGCTGGCTGATCACGACGTCGTCCAGGCGATGCTTGCGCTCGGGGCCGCCAGTGCCCCAGGCGAGGGCGAGGTCGTCCTCCACCGAGCGAGGCAGGGTGTCGGTGGAGGCGGTGATCCGTCGGATCGCTGACGCAGTCATGGCACCCACCCGTGAGATGTCGCGACACCCCTGGCAGGGCTGTGCGACGGACACGTGGCGCTGTCTTGACCACCGAGACCACCACTAGACCACCCCACCGGGTCGTCCGCAAACCGTGGTCCGCCTCGGGTGGCGACCGGTGGACCTACCTGGGCCGGCGCCCCCGACCGGCGGCGGAGGCGACCTTGTGGCTGCCGTCGCACCACGGCGGGCGACCCGTCAACCCGCAGCGGCACAGGGCGACCGTGGCGCGTCGTCCTGGCAGCTCGGTGCCGTCCTCGCCGACGACGCGGATCGGGCCACGCACCAGCAGCGGGCCGTCCGCACAGACGGTGATCTGGACGTCGGCGGCTGGGTCGGGAGTCGTCGCGGGCACGGTCACGGGTGGCCTCTACCCCGTTGAGCGCACGACAATCCCTGCGCACGTCGGCGTTTGGAATGGCCCCACCGGGGAATCACCTCGTCATGTCGCTCCCCGCACCCCGTGGTCCGCTGAGCCAGACCCTGCTCGACGTCCTGACGGGCGGGGCGGCCGTCACGGCGCTGACCGCGGCGGCGGACAGCGTCGACGTCGACCGCCCGGCGGCCCACGTCCTGGGCGGCGACGACCTCCCGCTCGCGCTGTATCTGGTGGACGGGCTGCACTACGGCGGGCTCGGCGGGGTCGGCCGCCGGGGGGGGGGGGGGCCCCC
>JACMOY010000157.1 GCA_014377795.1 Actinomycetota bacterium
CACCGGACGCACCGGACGCACCGGACGGGCAGCTCGGGCCGACGGCCGTGCGCGCCGCAGGCCGGCGTCGGACGCCGAAGCCCCCACCGGGCCCGGCTGACGTCGACCCGGTCGCCGAGGTGCTGGCCGACGTCGCGCTGGCGCACTTGGACCGTCCGTTCGAGTACACCGTGCCCGAGCCGATGAGCGTCGCCGCCGTGTCCGGCGCCCGGGTGCGGGGGCGCTTCGCCGGCCAGGACCTCGACGGCTGGGTGGTGGCTCGCAAGGCCGTCCCCGCGCACCCCGGCCGGCTCGCGCCGCTGCGACGGGTGGTCTCACCCGAGCCGGTGCTGGGCCCCGAGCTGCTGCGCCTGTGCCGGGCCGTGGCCGACCACTGGGCCGGGGCGCTGCCGGACGTCGTCCGGCTGGCGGTGCCACCGCGTCACGCGGACGCCGAGAAGGTGCCGTCCGAGCCCGCCCTGCCCCCGCCCCCTCGACCACCGACCGGGCCGTGGGCGGACTACGCCGCAGGCCCGGCGTTCCTCGACCGGCTGCATGCCGGGGCCGCGCCTCGGGCGGCGTGGGCCGCGCTGCCGAGCAGCGCAGGGCCGGACGACGGCGCCTGGCCGCAGATGGTGGCCGTCGCCGTGGCGACCACCCTGGCCGCCGGACGCGGCGCCCTCGTGGTCGTGCCCGACCACCGCGACGCCGCGCGGCTGGACGGCGCACTCACCGAGCTGGTGGGCCGCGGCCACCACGAGCTGCTCAGCGCCGACCTCGGCCCGCGCGCGCGGTACGCCGCGTGGCTGCGGGTCGCCCGCGGGCAGGTGCGCGCCGTGGTCGGCACCCGCGCGGCGATGTTCGCCCCGGTGCGCGACCTGGGCCTGGTGGTGTGTTGGGACGACGGCGACGACCTGCACAGCGAGCCCCACGCGCCCTACCCGCACGTCCGCGACGTGCTGGTCCTTCGTGCCGAGATGTCAGATGCCGCTGCACTTCTGGGCGGGCACGTGCGCACCGCCGAGGTCGAACGGCTCGTGCAGACGGGGTGGGCCAGGGCGGTCGACCCCGACCGGGCGACCGTGCGGGCCCGCACCCCGCGGGTGCTGCTCGCCGGCGAGGGGGTCGAGCCCGAGCGTGACGCCGCCGCCAGCTCGGCGCGACTGCCGTCCCTGGCGTGGCGCACCGCCCAGGCCGCACTGCGCGAGGGCCCGGTGCTGGTGCAGGTGCCGCGCCGCGGTTACGTCCCCGCCGTCGCCTGCCAGCAGTGCCGCGCACCCGCACGGTGCGCGCACTGTCAGGGCCCGCTGGCACTGTCCGGGCCGGACGCCGTCCCGGCCTGCCGCTGGTGCGGCACCGTCGACGCGGCCTGGGTCTGCCCGCACTGCCAAGGCCGACGGCTGCGCTCGTCGGTGGTGGGGGCACGGCGCACGGCCGAAGAGCTCGGGCGCGCGTTCCCCGGCGTCCCGGTGCGCACCAGCGGCGGCGGCACCGTGCTGGCGGACGTCCCGGCGACACCCGCGTTGGTGATCGCGACCCCGGGGGCAGAACCGGTGGCGCACGGCGGGTACGCCGCCGCGGTGCTGCTCGACGCCTGGGCGCTGCTCGACCGGGCCGACCTGCGGGCGGGCGAAGAGGCGCTGCGCCGCTGGACCAACGCCGCCGCCCTGGTGCGCGGCGCGGACCGCGGGGGAGCAGTGGTCCTGGTCGCGTCACCGGGCCTGCAGCCGGTCGAGGCGCTGCTGCGCTGGTCGCCCCAGTGGCACGCGCGCCACGAGCTGGCCGAGCGCGAGGCGCTGCGCTTCCCGCCGGCAGCGACCATCGTGACCCTGACGGGGGAGCGTTCGGCGGTCACGACACTGATGGCCGCCAGCGACCTACCGCCGGACGTCGAGCAGCTGGGCCCGGTGCCGGTCTCCAGTCGGGGTGGCGAGCCCCAGGTCCGCGTCCTGCTGCGCACGGCACCAGACGCCGGCACCGCCCTCGCCGAGGCCGTGCGGGCGGGCGTGTCGGTGCGCAGCGCCCGCAAGGACGTCGGAAGCGTCGTCGTCCGCCGCGACCCGCTGGAGCTGGTCTAGCGCGAAGAGGATGCGAGTGCCGTTCACGGACGCCGTCGAGTCGGTTGCCCGCACGTCGGTGCAGGGTGCACCGTGGGGGCGTGGACCACGACCAGCACAAGAAGATCGCCAGCGGCAAGGGCTTCTTCGCCGCCCTCGACCAGAGTGGCGGCAGCACCCCCAAGGCGTTGCAGCAGTACGGCGTCGGTAAAGACCAGTACGCCGATGAGGCGCAGATGTTCGACCTCGTCCACACCATGCGCACCCGGATCATGACGAGCCCGGCGTTCACCGGCGACACGATCCTCGCGGCGATCCTGTTCGAGCAGACCATGGACCGCGACGTCGACGGCATGCCGACCGCGACGTACCTGTGGCGCCACAAGCACATCGTGCCGATCCTGAAGACCGACCAGGGGCTGGCCGACGAGGCACAGGGGGTGCAGCTGATGAAGCCGATCCAGGGTCTGCCGGCACTGCTGGGCCGTGCTGTCGACAAGGGGATCTTCGGGACCAAGATGCGGTCGGTCGTCAAGCACGCCGACGAGGCGGGGATCGCGGCCGTGGTCGACCAGCAGATGACCTACGCGCGGCAGGTGATCGACCACGACCTCGTCCCCATCCTGGAGCCCGAGGTCGACATCACGAGCCCCGACAAGGGGCGGTGCGAAGACCTGCTCAAGGACCGCCTCATCGCCGGCCTCGACGACCTGCCCACCGCAGCCCAGGTGATGCTGAAGATCTCGATCCCGGACGTCGACGGCTTCTACCGCGACCTCATGGACCACCCCCGGATGCTGCGGGTCGTCGCCCTGTCCGGTGGGTACCCGCGCGACGAGGCCGACGAGCGCCTGCGTCGCAACCCGGGCCTGATCGCCAGCTTCTCCCGAGCCCTCGAGGAGGGCCTGTCGGTCAGCCAGTCCGACGAGGAGTTCACCGCGACACTCCGACGGTCGGTCGACGAGATCTACGCCGCCTCGGTGGCGTGAGCCGTGGATCACCAGAAGTACCGGGCGCGCTCAGACGTCGAGCAGGTCCAGCGCCGCGCCGACCATCGTGTCGACGTCCAGACCGTGTAAGGCGTAGGCGTCGGCGAGGTCGCTGGACTGCCCGAACGAGCTGACCCCGAGGCAGGCGATCGGGTCGCCCCGCACCCCGGCCAGGAAGGCCAGCGTGTGCGGGTGGGCGTCCAGGACAGTGACCAGAGGCACCCGGCGTCCGGGCGGGAAGAGCTCGGCCAGGACGCCGGTCGAGCGGCCGCCGCTGAGGCCCGAGCGGCCCTGCAGGTCGCGGAACAGCAGGTCGGGGCTGGTCACGCACACCACCCCGGCCGCGACGCCGAGCCCGGCCAGGCGGTCGGCGGCGCCGAGCACCTCGGTCAGCACCGCGCCCATCCCGACCAGCGTCACCGCCTCGTCCGGTGCGCTGCGCAGGCGGTACCCGCCGGCCACGCAGTGCGCCCGCCGCGTCTGGAGGTCGTCGTCGGACGTCGGGACGTCGGCCAGCCGCTGCTGGACCGGCCGGGTCGACAGCCGCAGGTAGGCCGACGACCCGCCGGGGCGCCCGACCTCGGCCAGCGCGGCGAGTATCGTCCACTCCAGGTCCTGCGCGAAGGCGGGCTCCCAGGACGTGCAGCCGGGCTGCTCGAGCCCGATCGAGGCGGTGGTGATCGACTGGTGCGCACCGCCCTCGGCGGCGAGGGTCACCCCGGACGGCGTGCCGACCAGGATGCTCTGACCGCCGGCGTAGATCCCGAACGACCACGGCTCGAGGCAGCGGGAGACGAACGGGTCGTAGATCGTCGCGATCGGCAGCAGCGGCTGCCCGGTGCGGCTCCACGTGGTGCCGAGCTCGCCGAGCAGGCCGACCAGGTTGGTCTCGGCGATGCCCAGCTCGATGTGCTGGCCGCTGGTGACCTCGGACCACTGCACCAGCCGGCCCGCGTCGTCGGCGAACCAGTCGTGCCGCTCGCCCACCGACCAGACGCCGGTCGCGTTGATCCAGCCACCCAGGTTGGTCGACGAGGCGACGTCGGGGCTGAGGGTCACGACGCGGTCGGCGACCTCGGGCGCCGCGCGGCGCAGGTCGAGCAGGAACCGGCCGAACGCGGCCTGGGTCGAGCCGTGCCCGGTGTGCGAGAGGCCGAGCGTCGCTGGTGGCGCGGCGACCTCGCGCGCGACGACCGGCGGACGGCGCAGCCCGAGGCCGCGACGGGCGCACAGGTCGGTGGCCGGCCCGGCGGGCAGTGGTCGCCACGGGTCGGCGGCGTCGGCGCCCAGCCGCCCCGCCAGGTCACCCATCTGGGCGGGGGTCAGCAGCGCGGAGTGGTTGGCCGGGTGGCCCTCGGTCGGCAGTCCCCAGCCCTTGATCGTGTAGGCGAACACGACGGTCGGGCGGGTCGGGTCGACGCCTGCCCAGGTGTCGCGCAGCAGCCCCTGGTCGTGGCCACCGAGGTCGCGCACCGCGGCAGCGAGATCGGCCGGGGCCATGCCGTCGAGCAGGCCGCGCAGACCGCCCGAGGGTGAGTGG